>JAFSOM010000589.1 GCA_017447005.1 Oscillibacter sp. | reverse complement strand
GAATCCGTGGCGCATTGCGTAATCCTCCAGAAATTCCTTCTGGTTCTTGATGGAGTTGCTTTCCCCGTCCTGACCGTCGTCGCGGGACAGCCGCTCGTACAGGGCCGTGATTTTGTTTTCCGTTGTCATAGTAAAGACCTCCTTAGAAATATCCGCGCAATGGCTTCTCTGTCCCTACTATATTAACCCTTTCGGATCCGTCACGATATATGAGGCGTTCATCTGCATAAGGTTCGGCTTAATGTGGAATCTGGTCTTTCCTGAGCCGGAACCGCCAATAATCAGCACATTTTTGTTAATATTGTACTTTGGATTTTTATTCCGACCCACCATGATTCTTTCCGTTTGCGTAAGCAGAATGTTCCGCTCAAACTTCGGGTCAATGAACGGCTTGATGTCCTCCGGCGTTCCCCACCTCGCGCTTCCGTACTCGCGTCCGTGCCGGAACTTCTTCGCATTCTGCGCTTTGATATAAACCGCAAGGCGTATCAGCGCCGCGCCGATTACGCCCGCCATCAGGTCACGCGGATGAAAGCTGGGGAGCGGATTATACTTGATAGCGTCCCCAAGGCCGCTAATCACCGCCATAAGCCGCGCCACAGCGTTCCCGCCTCTGGTCAGACGGTAGCACTGTCCAACCTTATTGAAAATCCAAAGAAAAATCAGATAGGGGAAGCGAGTCAATATCAGTTTCTTCCAGTTGATGTCCAAATCAAACTTTATAACTCCATGCCTCCCTTCTGCCGATTTTTCACCTTATCCTGCACGGCGTTTTTCACCGCTTCCATAAAGTGAGCCAACTGCTTGCGCAGAGACGGCTTAGGCTTTCCCCTGTGTACCGTCTTTGCCGCGTATTCCCTGAACGCGGCGTCCAAGGCGCTCTTATCCTTCGTCTTGAAAAAGACCAGATACTTTCCTTCTGTTGGCGCTTTCTTCACTGCGAAATCAACGCCGTACTTCCGGGCCACGCCCTCAAACGACTTGATGTTTTTATCCGTGATTTCGATGTTCTGAACGCCCGCGCCCTGCCGCACAAGCTGTTTCACGGTTTGTTTGCCGTGAGGCGTTTTGGGATTTTGGGATTCTTTCAGATAATGCCGGATAGCCGATTTCAGAAGGTCGGCTGTCAGTCTGCCGCCAGTTTTTCCCACCGTGATAACCAGCGCCACTGACTTATCCCGCACTTCATCCTGCATCAGCATTCCTCCTTATGGTCAGATTTTGCCGCAAAGCCGCGCTCTCCGGGCGTCACAGTTCATACAGCGGGACTTTTCCCTGATAAACCGGAGCGCACATTCCGCGCAGTTCTTCGGTCAGGACTTCCAGATTCACGTCAAGCCCGCACCCCCACAGGTAGCCCCGGATTTCACGGTATTCCGTCCTGAGAACGCCGCCCAGATAACTGACGGTAACGCAGGAAACGGTCACGAGGGTTCCGTCCTCTTTCAGCCACAATTCCAAGGAATGAAAGAGGACAACGATTCCGATGGAAAAACGGTTCACATCCTCGTAAAGCATGACGGCCCGCTGTTCCAGCAAATCCCGTCCGCGATATTCGAGCGGCAAAGGAACATTCCCTTTCACGACATAGCCGTAAACGCGCTTCGCGTTATGCGCGACCGCCTGCGCCAGCGCCTTAAAGTCAATCTGTTCCAACAGCGTTTCCACAGCCGACCGCTTATAGCCTAATTCGTGGATTGCGCCGTTATAGAGATGTTCGATGGAGCTTTTCACGGAATTTGCGGAATACATACTGTGTCCTCCCTTGAATGATAATAACCGTAACAGTAACGAACGGAAACGCGCCAAGCGGCGGTTGTTACGCCGCCCCGCTCAGTTCGTAGATGGGAACTTCCCCTTTCAGGACGGGAACGCACATATCCGAGAGTTTTCGCGTAAGCCCTTCAAGGTCCATGTTCAATTCAGTCTGCCACGGGTAGCCGAGCGTTTCGCGGTATTCGGTCAGATAGCCGTCTTTTTTCGCTGTCTGGAAACCCATTTTCACGCAAGCGACGCGCATGAAATTGCCATCTTCCAGAAGCCATAGCTCGTAGGTATGGCGCCCGTCCACGCTCCCTTCCACATGGCGTTCCTCGTCCTCTTGAATCAGCGTGGCCCTCTGCCCGAACAGGTCGTGTCCCCGGTAATTGAGGGCGCGGGGCTTATCGCCCTGCGTGTAGTAGGCGCATACGAACCGCGCCTCATTCCGCAGAGCCTGCGCCAGCGACGGGAAATCCAGCTTATTCAGCATGGCCTCCACTGCTTCGTCAGAGTAATTGTCCTCATGAACGGCGTCGCGGTAGAGGCCGCGAATGGACGCTTCCAAAGAACTGACGGTAAACATAGCGTTACCTCCTTAATTGTTTTCAGGATAAGATGATGACACTGCTTTGTCCGACTTCCTTACGCGGACGGAGGCGCGTCAATCCGTTTCGCCGTTCCCTGAATCTCCAGCGCGGCGGCGCCGTACCGGAGAATCAGCATGGCGTTGACAATCAGAGCGACCGCTTCCGTATCTTCCGCATCCAGAGTTCTCAAGATGTGCAGGACAATGAGCTTTTGTCCCTTGAAAATATACTTTGCGGCGTAAAAGAGCGCTTCTTCATGGGGAGAGAGGCCCCTCAGCGCGGCGCGTTGAAATAAAATTCCGTCCCGGCAAAAGCAGTGAACGCAACGGTTATGGAGTTCCTTTACGGAAGTGAGAAGATACAGCGCGGCAAAATAAGCGGGAGAAGTCCGCTGACTGCGGAAATCCTCATGGCTTTTTATCCATTCCATACGTTTTCTGTGCGATTCCCGCATGAACAGCGTACCGGGAAAAGATTCAATCACAGGCTGCGTCAGATATTCCCAATTCCAATACGGTCCGGGAGGAAACGTCTCCCGAACCGCTTTTCCGTAATTCATTACCCCGGCTTCCATCCGTTCCCTCAGCCACGGGCAGGTAAGGCAGGGATTGCGCTTTCCCCGGTATTCGGTGCAGAGCTTGCAATATACGTCTCCCGGCTGATAACGAAAAGTTTGGACGCGCATGGATTCCCTCTCCTTTGTTTTGGCTTACTTCAACGTGGTATGAGTAACAGGCCAATGACTGCGTTGGGCGAGTCTGGCGTCATCCTTCAAATCGAACGTCGTGGGCCATCCGGTATCAGCCCAGCAAACATCCATATTCAGCCACTTTCCGTTGACGAAAACCTTGTTCCAAGCGTGGTCAAAAGCTCCGTCCGAAGCCGCCTCCTCGCTGACTGTCGAACCGAACACTACCACGCAGGGGACGCCCGCCCGGTGCATGAGGTATTGAAACGCTTTCGCGTAGCCGTCGCAGACAATCCGACCGTTCTGAAAGAATCCCAGAACGGAGTGCGCCGCGTCGGGATAGGTCGCCTGACCGTTTGCGTAACTTAGCGCGTTAGCGTAGTGCGCGCTTCTGACAATCGTATTTTTGGCTTTGTATACGGCGTCCTTGTCGGTTTTCGCTCCGGCTACATACAAGCAGTAAAAACGGTTCGCCAGACGGGAAACCGTCTCATCGTCATAATAGACAAACGCGTCATCCGCGTCGCGGGCCAGTTCCCACGCCTCGTTGTAGACAACGGAAAGCGTCAGGGATTTCATCTCCGAAAAGCCGTTTTGAATCCTTGCGATAACGCTTTCGGTATCGTATTCCTCTTTCGATAAAGAGCCGTCGCTCCACTGTTCATCCAGAGAGCCTATGACTTCCTGAAGAAGCGCGGACTGTTCATCCGTCAATTTTCGGTCATAGATTCCGGCAAGCGGCTGTATGGCGATGTCATCCAAAATGCGGCTGGCATACCATGTATCCTCCCGTTTCGCGTCCTCAACGTAAGAGCAATACAGGTCAAACAGTCCTTCATTTGACCAGTTGTCCGGCAAAATTCGCACGTCCTCCGGGAGATAGCGCGTCGCAAGCTCAATCTGCGCCTGCGCGTCCTCCAAGGACGCGGGACGCAGAATCACGGTCAGAGGAAACGTCGTTTGCGTCCGGTCAGCGTCCTCCAAAGACGGCGGGATGTTCATTCTTTCCCGCCCGGAGTAACCGTCCGGCGCGGTCACGCCCAGCGCTTCCTGAAGGTAAAGCGTAGCGTCTCCCAAAGTGAACGGTGAGGAAACCCCGACAGGCCGGGACAGTCCGACAGTCTCTGCAAACTTGAAAGCGTCCGCGTAGGCGAAATGGTTACGATAGCCAAGGGACTTCAAAAGCATGGTAAGAAACGCCTGTTCCGTGACGGGATACGCGCCAAACAACACAGGGGAACATCCTCCCGCAATGCCGTTTGCGTAAGCCCAAGATACGGCGTCATAATGCTTATCATCCACGTCATTGAACGGAATTTCCCCGGTCAAATCGTCGGCGTTTCGGAACGCTTTCCAGAGAAGCTGTATGGCGTCCATGCGCGAAAGCGGCGCGGAAGTCTTACCGTTCGGCGTCCGGTACTCATCGTCCAGCAGTCCGTAAACGGCGAACCGCGCCGCCGCGATGTCACCCAGCGTGTAGGGGTCGCCTGATTCCCGGTCGCATTCGTCCAGTGAGAACGCCGCAAACGAGTTTCCAGCCAGAAGCAACGCGGTCAAGGCAATCAGCGCGGGATAACAGGGAAAGCGTCTTTTCATTCGAGGCGGTTCGCCTCCGCAGTGTAATGATTCTTTTTTACCAATCTTCCATCTCCAATTTGTTTGTGATTATTGAACGCGCCGATTACGAAAATCGGCGCGTTCAGTACGGGAGCGAGTTGCTCCGTCAGTATCCCGTTCGGGGGAGTTTTACGGGTTTCTTATACACATTGATAACCCAGCGGGATGTCCCCTGCACCCATTGCCCGTTGTAAGTCCCGCCCACATCGGCCTGATTCGCAAACGAATAGGCGAGGATGTTGGGAATGGCGACGCAATTCAGGGATGGCGCTTCCACTTGCGCGAATCCGGCGGGAACCTGCCCGAACACGAACATGACTTCGGTTACAAGCTCTTTGGATTTCAGACCGAGCGCGGTCTGGGACGCCGCCAGCGTGTAGTTCCGTTGCGTACTCAGGTTATCCGCTAACGTCCGGAGTTCGCCGCCGTTCACCCTGTAGGTGATTTTATACGTTCCGGGGAAGTTGTAAGTTCCCGTAACGACGGTCTGCAAGCGCACCTGATCGGGAATCTGATCTTTCCAATAGAAGTTTTCGAGGCGCACGTTGGAGGTGTTCGCAATGCCGGAGAAGCGGTAGATAACGGGCTGACCACTCATAATCTGCTTCGGCCCAGTTTTCGTGATGGAAACGCCCGTCACAAGCGACTTATCCGTGATTTCAAAACGGACAATCTG
>JAFSOM010000588.1 GCA_017447005.1 Oscillibacter sp. | reverse complement strand
ATAACTTGCACCTCCTTCTGGACAAATGGCCCTTATCTCATAATAAGGGCAAGGATATATCTATCTGCGCGGACGAGCGCGCATTTGCTGATTGTAACAGCGTCGGCGACGTTTGTCAAGAGGGTTTCGCGGAATTTTGATTTCCCGTATGTGTAAAGAGTTTCTTGGCAAGTTGCGTCTTTCGCCCTCATCCGGCGCGCCAACGAAAACTTTACGCATACAGCGCTGACGAGAGCGGAAAATCAAACAAGGCGGCGGGGAGTTGCGGGCCTTGAAAGCGCGTTCCAGTCCGGTTCCCCTCCTCTTATGGGCGGGGGAACGTCCGAATTTTGGGAAGGACGCATTCTTATGCGTTCAGGCGGAAGTTTTTTTATCCGGCGCGGAGAGACGCAAATCGTCAACAAGCGTGCGGGACGCCTCCAAAGCGTCGGCGTTTTTGGGAAGTTTGAGCGTCAGCGCGGGCGGCTGTCCCGCCGATAAGGTCACGCGGCGGCGGTACTTGCCCAGTCCGCATAACGCTACCACGGCTTCCGCTCGGAACTCCGCAAGCGTAAAGCGGATTTCGTCGCCCTTCTGCGTGATGTCCGATACGCCCTCGCGGGCGGCGGCGGCGCGTAACAGGGCCACGTCCAAGAGCGCTAAGACGGGTTTCGGGGCCTCCCCGTAACGGTCAATCAGCTCGTCAAGCAAATCGGAGGCGTCGTCGTCCTCCCGGATGGCGGCGATACGGCGGTACAAGTCCATGCGCTGTTCGGGTGAGGGGACGTACTTTTCGGGAATGTTCGCGTTGACGGTCAAATCCGCCGCGCATTCAATTTCACGCGCCTTCCCTTGCTCCTCTAACACCGCCTCTTCCAAGAGTTTCAAGTACATATCGTAGCCGACGGTCATCAAATATCCGGACTGCTCCGGGCCTAACAGATTCCCCGCGCCGCGTATTTCCAAGTCGCGCATTGCGATTTTGAAGCCCGAGCCAAATTCCACGTATTCCCGGATGGCGGCAAGACGTTTCGCGGCGGTCTCCTGTAGGATTTTTCCCGGGCGGTACGTCATCCAAGCGTAGGCGCGGCGCGTACTGCGTCCGATTCGCCCGCGTATCTGGTGGAGTTGCGCAAGACCCATGCGGTCGGCGTCCTCTATGATAAGCGTGTTGACATTGGGAATATCAATGCCCGTCTCGATAATCGTCGTGCAAACGAGCGCGTCGGCCTCGCCGTCTACCATGCGCCGCATGACTTCGGAAAGCTCCTGCTCCCCCATGCGCCCGTGTCCTACGACAATCCGCGCCTGCGGGCCGAGCAACTCCTGAATATGCGCCGCCGTACTGTCAATGCTCTCAATGCGGTTATGGATATAGTAAACCTGTCCGCCGCGCTCCAACTCGCGCCTCATGGCGTCGGCGATAACGCCCCAGTCGTGCTCCATGACGTAAGTCTGCACGGGCTGACGCCCCGCCGGGGGTTCGTCAATGGAACTCATGTCGCGCAAGCCGGACAAGGCCATATTCAACGTGCGCGGAATGGGCGTCGCGGAGAGGGTAAGAACGTCCACCTGACGGCTTAACTCCTTCAAGCGCTCCTTATGCGTGACGCCGAAACGCTGTTCCTCATCGATAACGAGCAAGCCGAGGTTATGGAAGGCCATGTTTTTTTGTAAGAGCTTATGCGTGCCGATAAGCAAATCGACGCCGCCGGTACGCGTCGCGGAGAGAATGCGCCGGGCCTCTTTGGGCGGCGTAAAGCGCGACAGCGTCTCAATACGCACGGGGTAATTCTGGAAACGTGCGCTTGCGGTGGCGTAATGCTGTTGGGCAAGAACCGTCGTCGGCACGAGTATCGCGGCCTGTTTGCCGTCAAGGATACACTTCATGACAGCGCGTAAGGCGACTTCCGTT
>JAFSOM010000587.1 GCA_017447005.1 Oscillibacter sp. | reverse complement strand
TTGAGCAAACGTGTGGCCGCTTCCTAAATAATGCTTGACAGCCTTCATCCTCAAGTCCACACTGTACGCCATAATGATCCCATCCTTTCCGCTTTTTAATATACAATATTTACAATCAATAGTCAAGTGGGATAACTATATTCCATCCGCTTCACGCAGTGGAAGACGCTCCAAGTCAAAGTAAACCGGAACGCGGAGACGAACAACGCGCCCAACAGCGCGGCGGATACGCCGGGGGAAAGGCCGGAGCCGCCCGCCAGCCCAAACTACGAAATCAAGTCCGGCGATACCCTCTGGGCAATCGCGCAAAGGAAGCTGGGCGGCGGCGCGAACTGGCCGAAACTCTACGAGGCCAACAAGGACGTAATTGAGGCGGCGGCGAAGAAGTACGGCAAGAAATCCAGCGACAGGGGCCATTGGATTTATCCCGGCGTTACAATTACGATACCTGCGTAAGGGGGCGGTTTTGTGCGCGTATCCGATACGGACTATACGCTGGTTATCGTGACGGAAGACGGAACGCAGTACGACATCTCCGATTTCGCGGAGGATTTGGGCTGGGAGGAGAACGAAAAAGAGCTTGCGTCCCATCTGTCGTTTACCGTTGGAACCGACAACGAGGAGCTTACGGCTCTGATTAAAATCGGCTGTATCGCGGCGGTTCTCACGGACAGCGTAGAGCGGACAAGGGGAACCATCCAGCGCGCCAGAGTGAAGGTTTCCGGCAGTAAGGAAACGCGCACGGTCACGGCCTACGACGAACTTTACCCGCTCCAGACCAGCGAGGCGCAGTTCCTTTTCCCCGCTGGACAAAGCACCAAGTCCATCCTGTCCCAGATACTTGACGAATGGGGCGTCCCGCTCGGAAAATACGCCGGGGCAAACGTCACGCACGAGAAGCTCGTATTTCAAAACGGCTCTCTCGCGGAAACCATACTGGAGATTCTGGACGACGCGGAGAAGAAGGGCGGGGAAAAGTCCATCCTGCGGGCCACGCAGGGACAGGTGGAAATCGTCACGCGTGGCGGCAACTCCGTCGTGTACGAACTCGACGAGAACGACACGGTTTCCGTGGAGCATGAAACCAGCATCACTTCTCTTATAACCCGCGTGAAAGTGGTCGGACAGGAAAGCGACAAGGAGGGCGTTCCGCCTGTGGAAGCCGTCGTGAACGGCCTGACGCAGTTCGGAATCCGGCAGAAAATCTATCGCCGGGAGAAGGACGCCACCGTAGCGGAAGCGCGGACGGCGGCGCAGAAAATCATTGACGAGGAAGGCAAAATCGGAAGAAGCCAGAGCGTGACCGCTCCCGACGCGCCGGATTTGCGCAAGGGCGACCGCGTGTATGTGAGCGTGGGCGAAATGTCCGGCTACTTTTACGCGAACGGCGTCCGGCATGACGCGACCTCCGGAACCATGACGCTCGACCTTGAGGAATGCGACGGCCAGCAGGTTTCCGAAGGAAAGCAGGAAGCCAAAAAGGAATACAAAGTAGGAGACACCGTGCAGTTCCACAGCGGGACGCACTACGTTTCCAGCTACCCCGACGCGAAAGGGTACAAGGCCAGCGCGGGACCCGCCAGAATCACCATCAAGGACGGCTCCGGCAAAGCTCATCCGTGGCACCTCGTCCACACGGACGGAACCAGCAACGTCTACGGTTGGGTCGACGAAGGGACGTTTTCATAATGGGTTACGATAGCAATAAAGGCGCGGCGAAGCTGGGTTCAGTATTCACGAACCGCATAAAAAGCATGAACAGCCTGAACGCCGCGCCGCTCGACTTCGGCGTGATTCAGGAGGATTACAGCCTGAAGGCGAACAACTTTGACAAGCCCATCCCCAAAGGGGAGTATTCCGTTTGCCGCCAGCTTACGCTTGGCGAGACGGATACCCATCTGACGTTCACCATCGCGGAAGGGAATCCGAAAGACGGCACGCACAATCACGGAAGCAGCGGCGCGCACGGCGGACATCTGGGCGGAACAGGCGCTCACGTACACACGAACGAAGGAGCGCACCGCCACGACGTTCTGATTCCGGAGAAAATGCGCTGGCTCAAACCCGGCGACCGCGTCCTTCTGGCGTGGGTTGGGAATGAGGCGGTCGTGATAGACATCATTCTGAAGTCATGAGGGGAGGCGGCGTATGGCAAAGCAGTTGTTTCCGGTCGTCTCCATCCCGTCGCTCTCCAGACCGAAACAGGACAACGACATCCGCTATAAGCGCGGCCCGGCATGGGATTTCGAGGCGGGGGACTTTGCGCGGGACGGAGATGGGAAGATACCGACCGCCACAGGGCGGGACAATTATATCGCGTGGTGCGTCAAGACTTCCCAGACGGAACGCTTCGCAAAACTGGCCTATCCGTCTTCCATCGGCGCGGAACTGGAAGCGGCGAAACAGGAGAAAAGCCGGGAAGCGACGGAACTCGCGCTGGAACGAACCATCCGGGAAGCCCTCATGGTAAATCCCCGGACGGAGTATGTGCGGGATTTCGCGTTTCAGTGGGACGGCGACCGCGTCCGCATTTCGTTCAGGGTCAAGGGACGGAACATTGAGGAATTTCAGGCGACAGTCTGAAGCGGGAGGAACGTATGGCGCAGGAATTTATCAGCCCTGATTTTATAGCGGGCACGTCCGCCGAGGAAATCCAACAGCGGATGATGAACAGCCTCCCGGAGGACATTGACGGAATGCCGGGAGGGTTCGCTTTCGATTTCACCATGCCGACCGCGCTGGAGAAATCGGAAATCATAAACCTTCACATTGTGCGGACGCTTATGCTCATGTTCCCGCAATGGGCGTGGGGCGAATGGCTCGACCTCCACGGCCAGCAGAAAGGCGCGCTGAGAAAAGAGGCCGTCCGCGCCAACGGATACGTGACCATTACGGGCGTCGCCGGAACCCGTATCCCCGCAGGGTTCATCGTCTGCACAGCCGCGACGGCCGAGGCGCCTTCCATCCTGTACGCGCTGGACGAGGAAGTCATACTCCCGGAGACGCGCACGGCGGTCGTATCCGTAACGGCGACGGAAACGGGCAAAGGCTCCAACGTCAAGGCGGGGATGGTGGCCATCATGGCCCAGCCCGTTACCGGAATCGAGAGCATTTCCAACGAGGACGACATCACGGGCGGAACCGAGGAAGAGGGGGACGAGCCGTACAGGGCGCGGATTCTGGAAGCCTACGCCTCGGAGGGGACTTCCTACATCGGGAACGACTCCGACCTGATTCGCTGGGCGAAAGAAGTCCCCGGAATCGGAGACTGCATTGTCAGCGCGGCGTGGAACGGGCCGGGAACCATCCGCCTGTCCCTTGTGGACGCCAACGGCGAACCCGCGAACGACGCGCTCTGCGAAGCGGTCTACAACCACATCATTTCCCCGAATGACCGCTCACAGCGCCTTTTGCAGGCTGGGTCCGGGACGCTGACGTACACGCCCGCGACAACCGTGCCGATGTCTTTCGTCTGCGCGGGGATTGAATACGACGAAACGACGAACCCGGATACCATCAGAGCGAATTTTGAAACAGCCCTGAAAACATATTACGCCGCCGCCAAACGGGACGGAGAAATCCGCTATATGAAAGTGTACGCGCTTCTGGCGGATACCCCCGGCGTGCAGGATTTTTCCGGCCTGACGATGAACGGTCTCCGGGAGAACCTCGCGCTTCAGGCGGACGAATACCCGGCTACCGTAAGCGTCGTTCTGGAAGAATAAAGGGGGCGGGCGTATGGATTTGGAGCATTTCCCCACCAGCCCCGCCGCAAAGCGAATGCTGGCGTCCGTTTCCGAGGAATTTTACGCGAAAGCCTATGTCGCCAAATGGCTTTATCAGGTCATGGGGCTTGAATGGGACACAGTGCGGGAAATCATAGACGCCCTGCCGGAACAGTCCTTTGTGGAAACCGCCACATGGGGGCTGATGTACCACGAAATCAAATGGGGACTGCCCGTCCGGGAGAATCTGGACTACGCGACGCGGCGGCGGCTGATTTACGAGAAGCGGGACGTGCGCAAGCCCATGAATCCGTGGGCGATGGAACAGATTATTTACGACCTGACCGGAAGGCTTTCCCGCGTCATGGACAGCCATGATGACCCGTCCATTCCCGCGAACACGTTTATCGTTGAGATAGAAAGCGCGGAAACAGACCTTGACATCTGCGCGATTCTCCAAAAAATCCGGACGCTCAAGCAGTCCCATGTGGCGTTTACGTTTCTGATTTGCGCAAAGGCGAACGTGCGCATTTCCACGCCCGCTCACCCGCACCGCTTCCCCTACCGCATGACGGGCGAACATCCCGACATCAACGTGTGGGGCGGCATGGAGCGGGGGCGGTTTCTTGCGGAAACGGACGCGAAAGGCCACGCGTTCCCCTATCCTGTAACTGGGCCGCATCTGGCGGGAACCGCCCCGGATACGAACACGCCCGGCTTCCAGCGGGGGACAGGCGTCACGGCGGCGGCGCATGGGGCGGGGACAATTTTCCCATACGCGCCCGCAGGTGTCGGCGTGGCGGGAACTTTGCCGGATACGAACACGTCGGCTTATATTCGTGACGCGGGAGTACAGGCCGAAGCGAGCGGCGAGGCGACCGCGTTCCCTTATGTCCAAACCGGCGTAAGGCCGGACATCAACACGGCGGGATACGTGCGGCGTTCCGCAGTCCTGAACGAAGCGGAAGGCGAAGGGA
>JAFSOM010000586.1 GCA_017447005.1 Oscillibacter sp. | reverse complement strand
GAAGTCCGATGGAGGTGTTGGTCGCGTCCACTTTCTTTACGGTTAAACTATAACTCTCCGGCGTGGAGTTATGCTCCACGTTGCCGATGACCACGCTCTGAATCAGTTCCGGGGGATAGCTTTCGTTGCCCGCGCCCGTGAACTCGTAAGCGTATACGTCCGCGAGACCCCACGTCTCCGGGCCGAGGGTAAAAATATACTGCGTCGTGTCCCGGAAAGACGTTTCGGAACCCGCCGTGCATTCGTCAATGCTTGAGTGATTTTCGCCTTTCAGACAATTAAAGACCCACATGAGTTCTTCCGCGCAGTCCTCTACGGGATTTGTCAGTTGGCCTGTGCGGTATAACCAAATTATTGCCTGAATCCACGCGTTCATATAATAAACGTAATCGTCGTCCCAGACGTTGTTGACGCCCTTTGCGACCGCCGCGTCGGTAAATTTGCCGAGCGTATGGTCGTAATAGTACGCCAATATTACGGACATTCTGCCAACCGTTCCGAACCGTTCCTAAACGTCATGATTATGGTTGACTTTCGGAATGTTCCGGCTTATAATGGGACTGTCGGAAACGTGTTGACACGATAGATTTTTGACAGATTTGTTGACACATCCATTATAGGAGGCTTTGCATATGGCAAGCGTGAAGGCAAACAAGAACAAGCGCGGACGGGTTATCAGCTACAGAATCAGGTGTTGCGTCGGGCGTGACCCGTCCACGCTGAAACAGGTGTGGAGAACTTGCACGGTTGACCGCCCGGAGAACATGACGCCGAAAGAGGAGGCCACGTATATTCGGCGGCTGTCGGAGGATTGGGAGAAGCAACAACGCGCCGATTACAAAAAGGGGCTGGAACCGAACCGCGACAAAATGACGTTGATGGAGTTCGTCAACGGGCATTGGTGGCCTAACAGCATTGAGGCCGCAAGACACGCGCCGAATACCCTTATCAGCTATCGCAAGTTATCCAATACCGTATTGGAGCATTTCGGCGCTATTCGCCTTGTGGAGATTACCCCGGAGCGCGTCGGCGCGTTCGTCCGCTGGATGAAGGTTGATAAAGGATACTCTGACCGCACAACGCGAATGCACTATGACATTCTGCGCGGCGTCTTGTCTTACGCGGTTTCTTGCGGCTATCTGGACGCGTCCCCCATTGACGCAATGAGGCCGCAAGACAAGCCCACTGTACCGTACCGGGAACCGGACTTTCTGACCGTGGAGGAAATCAAAGCGTTTCTTGACGCGCTGGAAGCTGACGAGGATATGCCGGGACTGTGGAAGGCGTACTTCCAGCTACTGATTTTCGCGGGCGTCAGACGCGCCGAAGCGTTTGCCGTCCAATGGGCGGACTATGACGAAAGCCGGAAGGAATTGATTATTTCAAAGTCCGTCACGCTGACCGGGAACCCCGGAGCCGAAACCGCTATCAAGTCTCCAAAGAACGGACGGCGGCGGCGCGTCCCCGTGAGTAGCGCACTGGCGACGGCGTTAGAGGCGCGGCGACTGGAAGTCATGGAGCATTACGGGGCTGTCAATCCGTCATGGTTTATTTTCGGAGCCGTGGAGAATCCCGAAAAGCCTATCAACCCGAACACGGCCTATGACCGCCTGTCAGCGTTCCAGAAAAAGCACGGCCTGCGCCGGGTATCCGTCCACATATTGAGACATAGTTTCGCGTCCTTGTGTCTACAGGGCGGCGGGAATCTCAAACAGCTACAGGCCGTGCTAGGCCATAACCGGGCGTCCACGACCTTGCTATTTTATGCCGGAATCGCCGAAAGCCAAAACCGCGAGGCAGTCAACGCCGTGGAAAAGCTGATTAAGGATAACGTCAGTGATAAGTAGTGATGAACCCGCAACCGAAAATGTACAAAGGGTAGCAAGGTATGTGTACCTAACACCCTCTTGGATAAAAAAGTTGCGAAAATCGCAAATTCAATATAAAAATCTTGATTTTTCAAGGCAAAAAGAAAAATTCGCTATTGCGCTTTCTGGTTAGGTATGATATAATACAGTTATCGGGCGCGGCGGGAACATTTAGCGCAAACGGAAACGATAGCCCGCGCATACGATAGGTTTCTGACGCTGAACAGCGTTTGAAATATATTTCAACTGAAAGGTAGTGTAGCAATGGACAAGCGGTATTTGACTATCCGTCAGACGGCGCGGGAATTGCAAATCCCGGAGAAGTACATCAGAGGCGAGGAAAAGGCCGGACGCGTCCCCGGTTTCAAATCCGGGAGCCGCGTCTATGTGGACGTGACCGCGTTCAAGGACGTGTTGTCCCGTGCCAATCTCCGCGCCAACGCGCAGTAATCAAAGGAGGTGTTGCCAATGAAGGCAAAAAAAATCCCGCCCGGTTGGAACAAAACCGGACGGAACGAGGGCGGGTGCGAATCGCCTTATCACAAGGTTGATTATAGCACAAATGCCGAAAAAACGCAAGACCGGATTCTGTCTCTCTTGCGTTCCGGGGCGGAAAACGCCTTGACCCTAAGGGACATTCGCAGACAGACCGGATACGACGGGCGGCGCGTCCGCCTTGCAATCCGTGAGGCGCGTCTGCGCGGCGTCCCGGTTATCAGCGATAACGCGCACGGCTATTTCCTCCCGGCTGACGAAGGCGACAAAGCGCGGTTCGTCCGTTCCATGCGCCGCCGGGCGCGGGAAATCGCCGCTGTCGCCGCCGCCGTGGAATCGGGGGTGAGCGTATGACCGCAAGCGTAAAAAAGGGAGTGCCCGCCCGGGAAGCCGAATTTCCCGGACGGGCGGCGCAGACACAAAATGTTGAACTAACTCAAGTTCTGCCCTGTCATTTTAACACGGCGGCGGGCTGGCGTCAATACGATACGCGACGAAATTTCACGGTATGCAACGCTTTCCAGCGAGTGAAAGACGCCGTGACCGTCCCGGAAGCCGCCGCCCTGTACGGATATGAGCCGGACAGGAAAGGCTTTATCCGCTGTCCGTTCCACGGCGGCGGGAACGAGAAAACGCCGTCTTGTCACCTGAAAGAGCGTTATTTTAAATGCTTTGCCTGTCAAGAGGGCGGCGACGTGATAAAGTTCGTGGAGAAACTTCTCTCCTTGTCGCCGCTGGAAGCCGTAAAGAGGCTGAACGTTGATTTCAATATCGGCCTGTCGCTTGACCGACACGCGCCGACGGCGGCGGAACTGGAAGCGGCGCGGAAGCGTCAAGAGACGCGGGACGCGGCGCGGCGGTTCGAGAACTGGCGGACGCGGGCGGAATGGGCGTTATCCACGGCGGCGGGCGTCGGCGAAGCCGCGTTGCGCGATAAGGCACCTGAACAGTGGACGGCGGCGGAATGTCTGGCTGTCAAGAAAATGGCTTATTGGGATTATCTCCGCGAACGCCTTTATGACGGCGACGAATCGGAGCGCATGGAGATTTTGCGGGACTGGCCTGTTATCGGCGCGGACATAGCAAAGGCGGTGAGCGTCAATGGCTGATTCCACTACTACCATTGTCGGCCTGCTAAATGTTCCGGGCGCGTTCGCTGGATTGCCGGACGAATGCCCCGGCGCGGACAAGCCCATGAACGCCGCCATTAAAGACATTAAAGACACGGCGCCGCCCGCCGCCGAATCGGGCTTTGCGCCGTTCCGCCCGTTCGAGAAAAGCGCGGCGGAGGCGTTGCCGGAGTTCCCTAAAGACGTTTTGCCGGATACGCTGAAAAATATCGCGGAAACCCTGTCGCAATTCGCCGAGACGGATTACGCCCTTGCCGCCGTTCCCGCGCTGGCGAATTGCGCCGTTGCCGTCGGACGGAAATTCCTTGTCAGTCCGAAACCCGGCTGGAATGAGCCGTTGAACCTCTACGCGCTTTCCGCCGCCGTCACGGGCGAAGGCAAAAGCACGGTTATGAAATGGCTAAACCGCCCTCTTGCGGACTTTCAGCGGGAATGGAACCGGGAACACGCGGCGGTTGTGGAAGATTACCGGGACAGGCTGGAAGTGACGGAAGCGGAGATAAAAGTGACAAAGGACAAAATCGCAAAGGGCAAGGCGTCCCTTGACGATTTGTCGATACTGACGGAGCGTCGGCGGGAACTGGAACGGAACCCGGAAAGGCCGCTCTGCCTGTTCGTGCAGGATTGCACGCCGGAAGAATTGGAGCGGTTGCTTTCCGACAACGGCGAAACCATGTCCGTTATCTGCGACGAAGGCGGCATTATGGAGACGCTGACGGGCGGACGATATAAAGACGGAGTGAATCTGGAATGCCTGTTAAACGGCTTTACGGGCGGAACCGTACAAACAAACCGCGTCGGGCGCAAAGCCGTTTGTCTGGAGAACCCGTGCCTGAACATTAACATTATGTGCCAACCCGTCACCGTGCAGGACTTAATTTCCAACGTGACGTTTAACAGGCGCGGCCTGACCGGGCGTTTCCTGTACGCGTTCCCGCCGTCAAAGGGCGGGAAGCGAACCGGGAAGGCGCCGGAGCCGAACGCGGAAGCTGTGGACGCCTACAATGAACTCATCCGCTTTCTTTTGAGCGCAGGGAAAGACGAACCGCGAGTTATCCCCTTTTCAACAGATTCCAATAGCCTGTTTTTTGAAACTATCTTTGCGGAGAAAGAAGCCCTGTTGCGGGAACTTGACCCGGAAGACCCGTTTCGCGGATGGGCGGCGCGTATGCACGGACACGCCGCGAGGCTTGCGGGCGTTCTCCATGTGTGCAAGTACGGAAAAGACGCCGATATGGTTCCGATTTGGACAGACACGCTTAAAGAGGGCATGACGCTGACCCGCTATTTCAAAGCCCACGCAGAGTACGCTTTCTCCATGTCGGGCGCGTCTATGCCGGAATCGGAGCGCGACGCCCGCTATATCTGGAAACGCATTCGGGAAAACGGACAAGCGAAAGTCGCAAAACGTGACCTGAATCGGCTTTGCCAACGCTTTAAGCGGGCTGAGGAAATGGACGCTGGACTGAATGAGCTTGCGATACGCGGTTACATTCGGACTTTGACCAACGGCGGCGGGCGTGGGCGTCCGCCCGTCACGATTGAGGTAAACCCGGAAGCATTGAAAGAAAATTGAGCGTTAGAGACTGCCTGTCTTAAATGTCTTTAATGTCTTTAATAGGGCGATAGTCAAATAAAGGCATTTTAGACATTAAAGGCAGGCAGTCCCGCCGCCTGAATAGGAGATAGAGCTATGGGACGAACGAGCCAACGGAAAGGGCGTCGGGGAGAGATTGAGCTTTCGGAGAAACTGAGCGCATACGGATACAGCGTCGCGCCGGGGGCGGCGCTGTCGTTCGGGGGCGTCCCGGACATAACCGGACTTCCGGGAATCCATGTCGAGTGCAAGCGGCGCGAATGCCCGGATATTCTGGCGGCGTTGCGGCAGGCCGAGACGGACGCGGAGCGGTTCGGAGACGGCGTTCCGGTGGTGTTCTGGCGCAAGAACCGGGGGCGTTGGGTTGCGCTTCTGACGCTGGAAACCTTTATGGAGCTTTACCGGAAACAACAGGCGTGAACTACAGGCGGCGGGAACAGTCCCGCCGCCGCTTTGCGTTTCAGGGAGCAATATAAACCTGTTTATTCGGCGGGGTATTACATTGCGCAGTCACAGCTCACAGTGTGAAATTACCCTATCCGTAAGCCCCATAGAAGCCCCTAGAACACACGGAAGAGCGCGCAAAGAGATTAGCCCCTAGAGCGGAAAACGCGATACGGGGCTTTAAAACGGCGTTCTGACGGAAAAGAAGTTCCGGTTTGCAAAGTCCGAAAATGGTTTCAGACTTGCAAAATTTTCGGGGGACAATTTACGAAAAGACCCGCCCCCGTCGCGGGGGGAATCCCCCGGGGGGGGGTATTGGAGTAAGGGGACTATTGGCCGGAAATGTCCAAAAGGGTATCCACGGAACGGAGACCCTTTCGGCGAAGCGTACCACGCCCCGGAACAGGGCGCAGGGAGCCGCGTTTCGCGTCGCAACGCTGACCCTTGCGCCTAGACGGGGGAAAGTCTTATTCGGTGACAAACATTTTTGTCCACCACTGACCCTTGCGCCCCATGAGCGGATAGAGAAAACAAAAGGGGCGTCGAATGCGCACCCCCTATTACTGGATTTTTAGTAAAACCCCGCCTTTGCCACTTGTGGCGAAAGGACTGAATCATTTGGCGCCGTCCGGCGAATCAATGCGCACCCCCTAGAAGCGGGGAAAGCTGGCGGCGTCCTCACTTGTGGGGAAAACTCCCTTCCTGTTGAACCCGTACATTTTTGTACGGGAGCGTTCCCCCGCTTGTGGGGAAAACTCCCCACGGGCTTTTCGGCGGATTTGTCCAAAAGTCCGTGACGAACCCGGACAAAAAAGAACGGGTTGAACGTTCCCAAAAATGGGAAAGTTGAACCCGCACAAAATTGCGCTGGTTGGAGTGAAACGCAATTGAACCGCCGCCGGATGAAAAAACAATCGAGTAGTAAGAGGGTAAAAAGGGTATTAAGGGTAAAAAGCCAAGAGCGCGGAGACCTTTCTACCCTTTTTACCCTTTCTACCTTTACCCCCTGACTATCAAAAACACTCCCCCTGAATCGGGGAGGGTGACGCCGGACAAGTTATAATCATATAAACATACTAAATAAGTATGATTTATTGAAAATGAGTTTTTAAGGGTATAGGGATTTAAGGGACAAAAGGCCGGATAGCTCTTTCCCTTGTCTCTGACGCGCTTTCCGCTTATCGTGGTATCCGTATTCCCGCCGCCGAAAACGCGCCTACAGGCTTTCTATGGGCTTTCTGGCGGTACGCCTTATTTCACGGCGTACCCCGCCGCCAACCCCGAAAGGGCTGTCCGTTTTGGGCATCCCTTTCTATTGAAGCAAGGACGAAGCAAGAAAAACGGGCGAGCCGCCGCGCCTGTCTTAAATGCCTTAAATGTCTTTATTCCCCGCGCACGGCATTTTAGACATTAAAGGCATTAAAGACATGCCGCCAACAGAAAGAGCCGGGAGCGTTCCGACGCTTCCGGCTTTCCTGTTGTCCGTAGGAGGTGTCTCGACGCTTTATCGACTGTTCGCCGCCGTCCTACTGGCCTTCCGCTGGCGTTTGCGCCGCCTCTGACGGCGTTTCCGCCCCGGACGGTATCGGAGTAGCCCCGCCGCCTGAAACGCGCTCTAAAGCGTTCTGCGGGGTTTCTGCGGTATCCCCCATATCAGGGACTACCCCGCCGCCGTTGTCCCTGTCCATTGTCTCCGTGATTGCCCGTCCGATGAAGCCGTTGACCGATTCCCCACGGGCGGCGGCGTGGGCTTTGATTGCGTCCCGGCGTTCCGGCTCTATTACAAGCTGGATTGTCGCTTTCCCTTGCATATATTTCCGTTGCGCTTTCTTTTGCGCTTCTGTCTTTTCCGGCATGATTTAAGCCCCCTTTTGGAATTTCGAGAATTATATCACGATTCACTCTCTACATGAATATACATTCTAAACAAATCTTAATGTAGATATTTGTGCAATATCCCATCTTGCTATCTACATGAAGATATGCTACCATAAGCAATGTCGAGAGGGAACAACGCCCGCCCGACACATCACGAACAAAGGAGAAATGAACCATGAGTAACACCGAACTGAACGCCGCCGCCCGTGACCTGCTGGCGGTCAAGGCCATGATTGCGGAGCTGGAAGCGCAAGCGGAAGCCCTGACGGATACCATCAAGGGGGCCATGGTGGAACAGGGCAAGGAAGCCCTGACGGGCGACGGCTGGAAGGCGTCGTGGAAGAATGTCAGTTCCCGCCGCTTTGATTCCAAGGCGTTCAAAGCCGAACACGCCGACCTCTACGACGCCTACTCCAAGCAAACCGTGTCCACCCGCTTTCTTGTCAGCGCGACGGCGTGACAAAAGGCCCCTATCCGCAACGCCGAGCAAAGCACACGGATAGAAGCCCAAACGAAAACCCACGCGGGGAAATCGGTAGAACCCATTATAACCGATTTCCCCCGCGAACGCAAGGAGGAATTTTCAATGAAAGTACAGATTACAAAGGACGCAAAGAAATGGCTGACGCTGGCGGAAGCCCCGGTTGCCCGTGCGATTGTCGCCGATTTCAAAGACCCGGAAATGTACGGGAACGAGCGCGCCGAAGAACTGATTGAACGCGCCGCCCGCGCCTATCTGGACGCTACCGGATACTGCGACAAAATCGGCTATGTCGAAAAGGCTCTGACCGCAAAAGCGGAAATCGCCGGAAATCAGCGTGTTCACAACTACTATTTCGCCGATTCCGGGCGGCTGGATGTGTGGATTCAAGGCGCGGTTGAGCTTTCCCGGGGATTCCTTGAAATTCATGCGTATCTGTCCGACATTTGGGCGTTAGGCGGCGACGAAGCGGCGCGGAATCTGGCGGCTCATGCGTATGTCAGACGTTTCGCGGAGTGCGAGTGATTCCCTATGAAACCCTGTCCCCGGCGCAATCCGGCGCCGGGGTATGATTGACAAGGAGGAAAACCGAATGAACATCAAAACCGCCAACAGTCCCGCCGCCGTGGAAGTCGTTCAAACTGTAACTGTGCCTCTGTGGTACGATGAGGGGGCGCATGAAATCCGCATTGACGACACGAACCCGAACGCGCCGGAAATGTACCATCTTGTCAAGCGCGTGTTTGCCGACGTGCGGACGCCGCTGGATGAGGCCGCCGACGCGAAAGCCGCCCTTGACCGTCTCCGTGAGCTTATCGGGGACAGCGCCGGGGACTATGCCGCCGAGTGCGTGGAAGCGGCGCGGGAAGCCGAGCGCGAGGACGCGTTGCAGACCGACGCCAACAAGGTTATGTCGGATGTTGTGGAGAAGTACAGGGACATTCCCGAAGCGGACGGATTTGACGAGCGCTTTTTCAAAGCCCTGTGCCGCTACATCCCGCGCAAAACCGCCGAAGGCCTTGCCTATCGCGCGAGCCTTTTGTGCTACCTGTACGGGTATGAGGCTGGCAAGGCCGCGACGCCGTGAAAATCCATATCGGCGACGGCGAGGGCTGGACGTTCGATTATGAGAGTGAACCCATGCCAGAAAGCCGCTTCAAAGCCCTGTGCGGCATTGCTTACGCGCTGATTGGAGCCACCGCCTTTATCGGGTTCTTTGCCCTGTTCACTGGCGCGTGACATGGAGCCGGGGAGAAATCCCCGGCTTTCATCCGTCTGGAATGGGAAAATTGACAGTTTTGTTGACACTTTCGGAATAGCGTAAAATTTCAAAAACTTTTGACGCGCTATATACCCCTGATTCTTACATATTCGCGGAGTTAGGACTTGCGCAAAAATAAAATAATCACGTAGGAATTATCGCACAGGAAAGAATCAGCGATTGAGAGTGGAAATCACATAATTCCAGTCTCCGAGATGAATGTCATGAATGACCGGGAGAG
>JAFSOM010000585.1 GCA_017447005.1 Oscillibacter sp. | reverse complement strand
TGAGGAGTGAGGAAAACTATGTCCCTGATTGTCAAGGCCGGGAAATCGGCGAAAGGCTTTCTAAAATCCGCGGGCCTTCTGCGGGAGGCGGCGCCGCATATCAGCTATACCCGCCGCATTGAGCGCGTATCGACCGCCGAACGTATCTGCGCCATGACATTCGACGACGGCCCGATGGATATGCCCGCGTCGCCTGACCAGTTCCACGGACGCGCCTTGACCGATTTAATCCTTGACGCCCTCGCCGAGTTCAACGCCAAGGGCACCTTTGACGTTATCGGCGACACCGGGATGAACTACCCCGACAAGGCCGGGAAGGAAGGCTCCGCCGCGTGGGGCGGCATTCGCTACGACCACTACCCCGACATTCATCAGGACGAACACGGCGGCGCCGTGCACAATGACCGCCTCATACGGCGTATGCTCGACGAGGGACACCAAATCACCAATCACGGCTATCGGCATATTCTATTCGGCAAAAAGTCCGTCGTGTACGGAAAGCGCGTACATTACGGCTCCGTACACAGCGCCGTGGGCGACCTGCGCCGCCTTGACGATTGGATGAGAGACCGTTACCAGTACGAAATCACCATGGGACGCCCCCCGCACTACGTGGACGCCCTCAACGGCGGCTTCACCAGTTACGATGTCTACGACCGCATGGGCTACCAGTATCTGGCGGCCTCGTTCGACGGCGCGGGCTGGTTGCCGTCCACGAAAAAGGACCGGGAAGCGCTGGAAGAGGAAATTGTCGCTATGACAACGCCCATCCGCGCCGCGCTCCTGCAAGACCCCGATTTTTTCTGCGGACAAATCATCTTTCAGAAAGACGGCTACAACATGTCGCGCCGCACGCCCGTGGCTTGGGGACTGCCGTTGCAGTTGGAGATTCTCCATCAGTACGGCTACCGCGTCGTCACCGTGGAAGAGCTGATGAAAGAGTGTCCGTTCGCCGACATCAGCCGCGAAACGCCCTTATGCGAAAAAATGGCGCGGCTGGCCAAGCGGCGCGGCGTCGTCTACTCCGATAACCGCTTACGTCTGGAAGACCGTATGACCATGGGCGAACTTGCCATGTTACTGGCCCCGAAAGAAGAGGCTATGGATTTGCGCTGGGCGCGTATGCGCCGCGACAAAAAGAACGTACACCCCTATTACGGCGCGGTGGCGTGGTGCAAGCGGGAGCGCATTCTCCCCCGCGATACCAACCCCGACGCCCCCGTAACATCCCTGCCCGACGGTATTTTTGACAATACGAAAACCTTTACGCGCCGCGCCGTCTATGAGGCGTTCCGTGAGGACTGGCTTGACCAAGGCGAACATCAGGAAGCGGAGATACGGCGCATTGAGGAGCAGTTGAACAGTTGGCGCATGTCGCTGACGCCGACGTTACCGCCCGCGCCGGACGCGGAAACCGGAGACGCGGCGCAAGCCGTCGCGGACGCGGAGGGCGCGGAAATGTTGGAAACTATCCCGGACGCGCAAGCGACGGAGACGGCGGAACCTGTCGCGGACGCGCAACCCGCGGACGCCGCGCAACCTGTCGCGGACGCGGAGACCGTCACGGACGCCGAACCCATACCGGACGCCCAAGCCGTCGCGGACACGGAGACCATGGACGCGCAAGCCGTCACGGACGAAGACGCCGAAACCGTGGAAATCATAGAGGAACCCATCATCATTACGGAACCCGTGGAAATCGTGGGGGAAGTCCATGTTGAGACGCCCGAGGAAATCTACGTGCACGCGCTCGACGCCGTCTATACGGAGGATACGGAAGACCGGCATAAAATTATGAACCTCCCGCACGTGGAAAATATTCCGCACGTGGACGGCATTCCCACTACGGCGGACTTGCCCGCGGAACCGCCCCTCTTCCCCGAACACGACGACGAGGAGGAAGCGTAAGCGCGGCGCGGGAATCCATCACTAAGGCGTAAGCGTGGCGCGGAAATCCATCACTAAGGCGTAAGCGTGGCGCGGAAATCCATCACTAAGGCGTAAGCGTGGCGCGGGAATCAAGCGCTAATGCGTAAGCGCGGCGCGGAAATCCATCATTAAGGCGCGAACGTGACGCGGAAAGGAGAGAGTATGCGGCTGGAACTCGAACATTTTACCATTGACGGCGCTTACGGCTGGAATCAGGACTGGTTTCCCGGCTGGTTTATGCGCATGGGCGGCTGCGCGGCGGTCACGGCCTGCGATTCGTTCGTCTACTTCGCCCTGCGTCACGGGCGTACTGACCTGATACCCTTCGACCCCCGCGACCTCACCCGCCGGAACTACCTTATCCTTTCCGAACGCGTCAAGCCCTTTCTGCACCCGCGCATGCGCGGCATTGACCGCTTGGAAATTTATCAGGACGGGCTTTCGGCGTACTTCCGGAACATCGGCTCGCCCGGATTGCGCGTCGACGCCCTGCACGGCTCCGCGCCCTATCCCGACGCCGAAAACGCCCTGCGCGCTCAAATTCAAGCCGGATGTCCCGTGCCGTTTCTGCAACTCCTGCACGCCGACCCCGCCTTTGAGTTCTACGAGTGGCACTGGTTCCTGCTGACGGGTTTCGACGAACGCCCGGACGCGTTCCAAGTCAAGGCCGTGACCTATGGCGCGTGGCGCTGGCTCGACTTCCGGAGACTGTGGAACACCGGAAAGCCCGAAAAGGGCGGTATGATTCTCTTTTCCCCGCCCTGAATGTCCGACGCGCTGACATTTCCGCTCCCTCTCCCGTACTGCGCGGGGAGGGAGTTTTTTTGAAGTCCGTATGCGTAAAGTTTTAGTTGGCGCGGCGAATATCCCGCCCCCAAACCCCACCCCCTGACCCCCTACCC
>JAFSOM010000051.1 GCA_017447005.1 Oscillibacter sp. | reverse complement strand
TGGCGGGGCGACAGCCCGCAAAGAGCATGTCGGAGGCCTTGAGAATGTAGTCAATGTCCACGTCAACGCCGGGGGCGGCCTCGGAGAGATATTGTTCGTGAAGCGTCTCCAATTCTTCCGGGAGCGCGGCGGAGACTTGCGGGAGCAGGGCGTAGCGGGGGGCGTCCGAAAGCCGCGCCGACAGCGCAAGGCGTAGCGCGGTTTCGTAGACGTGGTGTTCCCAGCCGACGCCCGGGAAGTGGGGGTTATGGGGCCATGTGAACGCGTCGGCGACGTAGTGCGTGAGTTTGCCCATGGTGTAGTAATTCCACAGGTTCCAGTGCGTACGGCGTTGCAGGCGGCGGATACGGCGGCGGATGTAGGCGCGTGAGTTGCCGTATGTATGCCCGCCGAAGGGCGTCGCGCGCAGGGAGCCTTTCAGGTAGCTGAACGGGTTGCAATCGGGCTGGAAGGAGCCGAACAGGAACGCGAGTTCGTAGCGGCGGGCCGGGAAGCCGTGTTCGCGGGAGAGCAGGGAGCGGGCCAGGAGTAAGTGACTTCTTTTCTGCACTGCGGGCACCTCGATTCTGACAGACTGCGCGACATTGTAGCACAGGCCGCCGGAGCTTGCAAGCACAGATTCTGGAAATTTGCCGCTTTCCGTGCGCGCTGGAAGGATTTTACAGCGTCAGACCATCTTTTCGGGGCGTACAAGTTCGTCAAATTCCGTTTCGGAGAGCAGTCCCAGCGAGAGCGCCGCCTCTTTCAGGGTACAGTTATTCGTGAGCGCGAGTTTGGCACACTCTGCGGCGCGTTCGTAGCCGATTCGCGGCGTCAGGCAGGTCACGAGCATTAAGGAGCGGTACAGATTTTCGGTCATGCGTTCGGCGTCGGGCACGATGCCCGCCACGCAGTTGACCCGGAAACTGTCGCACGCGTCGGAGAGTAGCCGCGCCGACTGCTGGAAATTGTAGGCCGCCACGGGAAGAAATACATTCAGTTGAAAATTCCCCTGACTTGCCGCGAACCCGATTGCGGCGTCGTTGCCCATGACCTGTACGGCGACCATCGTCACGGCCTCGCACTGCGTGGGGTTGACTTTCCCCGGCATAATGGAGCTGCCCGGCTCGTTTTCCGGAATCCGGATTTCTCCCATACCGCAACGCGGGCCGCTGGCCTCAAAGCGGATGTCGTTCGCGATTTTCATCAGGTTCGCGGCGAGGGCTTTCAGGGCGCCGTGGGCGAACACGAGCGCGTCCTTACTTGTCAGCGCGTGAAATTTGTTGGCGTCGGGTTGGAAGTCAAGCCCCGTCAGATAGCGCAGACGCGTACAGACGGCGTCGTCATAGCCCTTGGGGGCGTTGAGACCCGTTCCGACCGCCGTGCCGCCGATTGCAAGGCGCTGTAACTCCGGCAGGGCGGCGCGTAACATCCGGCAAGGCGCGTTGACCAGTTCGCGCCAGCCGGACACCTCCTGCGCGAATTTCAGCGGCGTGGCGTCCTGCAAGTGCGTGCGGCCTATGCGGATAAGTTCCGGGTAGGCGTTTTCGAGTTTCCCGAACGCGTCCGCGAGACGTTCCGCCGCCGGAATCACGTCACGGCTGACCGCAATCGCGGCGGCGATGTGCAACGCCGACGGGTACGTGTCGTTACTCGACTGCGACGCGTTCACATGGTCATTCGGATGGAGCTTTACGCCGCGTTCCCCGCAGATATGCGCGATAACCTCGTTGACGTTCATATTGGTTTGGGTGCCGCTTCCCGTCTGCCAGACGACAAGCGGGAACTCGTCGTCCCATTCTCCTGCGCGGATTTCCTGACATACGTCGGCGATAGCGTTCGCCTGTTCCGTGGTCAGTACGCCCGCGTCGGCGTTGGCGTACGCGCAAGCCTCTTTCAAGTACGCGAACGCCGTGATAATCTCTTTCGGCTGACGCTCTCCGCCGATTTTGAAATGCTCTACGCTTCTTTGCGTCTGCGCGCCCCAGTGATGATTGGAAGGGACGGCAATTTCTCCCATTGTGTCGTGTTCAATACGGACAACGTCCACGACACCCTTGAAAATCTCGGAAATTTGGCTCATTTCAGTTTTCCTCCGTTTCGGGACGATAGAAAGCGGGCGCGGATTCCTGACGGGGAAATCCGCGTCCGAAAAACAAGCGTCAGACCGCCGCGATAAGTTTGCTAGGCAACCACATCACGATAGGCGGGAATACCGCGCACAAAATCGTGACGATAACGATAATGATGATAAACGGAATGACGCCCCGGTAAACGTCGCTGATTTTGACCTCCGGCGGGAGAATGCCCTTGACATAGAAGAGCGCGAAGCCGAAAGGCGGCGTCATGAAGCAGGTTTGCAACATGGTCGCGGTGACGGCGACGAGCCAGAGACGGTCAAACCCGAACTGGTCCATAATCGGCAGGAAAATCGGGAACACAATCATGACGATTCCGAGCCAGTCGATAAACATGCCGAGAATGAACACGATAACCATCATGATAGCGAACGCGCCCCACTTGCCGATACCCATGCCGAGCACCCAACTGGAAATAATCTGTCCGCCGTCGAGGGACATAAAGATTCCGGTAAACGCCGCCGCGCCGAACAGGATGATAAATACCATCGCGGTCGTTTTCATCGTGTCGATGACGGATTCGTAGAGCATTTGCAAACTGAACTGTTTGTAGCAGATAGCGAGAATCAGCGAGAAGAACGCGCCGATTCCGGCGGCCTCCGTCGGGGTTGCGACGCCGCCGAATATCGAACCGAGGACGCCGAAAATCAGAATCAGCGGCGGAATGAGGTTGATTAATGACCCCGTAATCCGCTTTTGCAACGGCATTTCGGCGAGTTCCTCCGCGCTCATGGCGGGGCCGTAGTCGGGGTGGATATGGCATACAATCATGATATAGATGATGTAGCCGAGGGAGAGCATGAGACCGGGGATAATCGCGGCGAAGAAAATCTTGCCCACGGACTGTTCCGCGTAAGACCCCATGGAGACGAGCATAATGGACGGGGGAATCAGGATACCGAGGGAACCGCCCGCGCAGACCATGCCGCAGGCCAGCGAGGGCTTGTAGCCGCTTCTGAGCAGGATAGGCATGGAGAGCATGCCCATAGTCACGACGGACGCGCCGACAATGCCCGTAGTGGCGGCGAACACCGTCGAGACGAGAATCACGGCGAGGCCGAGACCGCCCTTTAACGGCCCTAACAGATAGCGGATAGACTCAAAGAGACCGTCGGCAACTTTGGAATGCGTAAGGAAGTTTGCCATCAGGACAAACATGGGAATGGCAATCATGCCGTAACTCTGCATTTGGTCGTAGAGTTTCGTCATGGCGATTGTCACGCCGGCGTCGCCGAGGGCCACCGCGCCGATAATGACGCCCGTGCCGCCGAGCACGAACGCAAGTTCCTGACCGAGAATCAGTCCGACGACCATCAGGACGAACAGCATACCGATGAGTACGACCTTGATATTACCGCCGTTGGCGAGCGCGACGGCGAGATTTGTCAACAGTCCAATCATGACTGCGCCTCCTTTCCGTCAGCGGACGCGGGTTTCTTTGCGGCTAACTCTACGATACCGCGCACTTGTTTGAGCATTTCGGAGACCGTCTGCGCGCACAACAGCGACATGCCGATAAAGTAGCACAGTTTCACAGGCCACGTAGGTTCGCCCCAGACGGAGTAGTTTTTCTCTCCGGTGGAAAAGGCGCGGTAGAAGAAATTCCACGTCTTGGGCGTAATCCAGAACGCGAACGGGACGAGATAGCAGAAATACGTGACGAGGTGCAACACGTATTGGGCCATTTGGGGGAGTTTGGCGAAAAGCACGTCCACGGCTACAAAGGCTTTCATCTGGAAGCCGTAGGCGCAAATGAGGACAATGTACATGGCGAACAGCATAATCATGAGTGGCTGTGTCCAGATTTGCGGGTGATTGAAGAACCGCCGGGACACCACTTCACAGAGGATTACGCCCAGAATGCCCAGTACCAGAACGGAAAAGACCCGTCCGAGATAGTCATTGACCGTATCAATGACTTTGATAATGGTATTGATAATTTTCATTGCGTCTCTCCAATTCGTCACGGGAAACGGAGCGGTAACGGAAGTCCCCCGCCCCGGTTTGGAACGGGGAACGGTTCAGGCTTTTTCAAGCGGCCAGCGTGACGCGGTCAGGCGGACTCAGTCGGCGTCCTTGATGAAGCCGAAGCCATAGTCGGCGGTCCATTCGCGGTAGTTCTCCGAAGAGGCGCGATAGGCCATCATGGAATCGTAGACCATCTTGAAGTTGGGGTTGATTTCGCACTCTTCCAGATACGTTTGCTTGCAGGTGTCGCGGATAATCTGCCAGTCCTCGTCGTTCAGGTGCGTGACGGTAATGCCCTGCTCGTCAATCATTTCATTGGTCGTGACCATGTCGTTGTGATAGTAACGGGCAAGCTGTTCGCCACAGCACAGACGGGCGGCCAACTCAAAGGCGCGCTGATACTCTTCCGGGAGCGCGTTCCACGCGTCCATGTTCACCATGACGCCGTTACAACCCGCGGACTGATACCACGCCGGGGCGCACCAGTACTTGGCGACTTCCTGAAGGTGGAGGGAATCGTCGGCGCGGGGGCCGGAGAACTCGCCGCCGTCGATAACGTGACGCTGGAGCGATTCATAGAGTTCGGCGGCGGGTACGCTTGTAATATTGATTCCGAGTTTTTGCGCGGCCTTGCCGGCCATGACGCCGCCCAGACGGATTTTCATTTTCTGCATGTCGGCAATGGACGTAATGGGC
>JAFSOM010000584.1 GCA_017447005.1 Oscillibacter sp. | reverse complement strand
GCTGAGATAGACGTAGGGAGTCTTGACGGGATGCTGGCGGGCATAGTCCTGCCATCCGGCAATCCACACTGAGGGTGACATGGCGGCAATGGCGGCAAAACAATCGGACTCAGAGCCTGACCAAAGGGAAAAGAGTCCGCCAAGGCTGTAGCCGCCTAAGACAATGGGGAGTTCGCCGTATTCCTGATGCAAAGAGGGAATCAACTCGTCTGTGACATAACGGAGCGTCTCTCCCGCATGTTCACCCACGGCCTGACGCTTCGAAACGGCAGGGTCGTGCCACGGAGTGAGTTCCACCTCCCAGTCGCCAATGGCAAAGGCTGCCATCACGAACGATGTACCCGTAGCCTCGCTGATCATGGCCACTTCGCTGTCAATGCTGCCACGCTCTTGTGCGCCCAGCGTTTGGATGAGTAACACTTTCGGCTCCTCGCCTCTTTTATATAGCAGGCACTCGCGCCCGCCAATTTGTAATATCTGTTTCATATAACGAAAACTTTACGCATACTGCGCCGCCACAGGCAAAAGAATCATTGCCAAGCGCGGCGCGTGACGGCAAATCCCCCTGAATAAAGAAAATTAGGGGAATTTGCCGTTTTTCGGGGCAAGTCCTTAATAGAGCGGATATTTTACGCAGAGTTCGTCCACGGTGGACAGAATCTCGCCGCGGCTGATGTCAAAGTCGAAAATCGCCTTGAGAATCAAATCTCCGACAATCTTCATTTCCTCTTCCTTAAAGCCTCTTGTCGTGACGGCGGGCGTGCCCAGACGGACGCCGGAAGTCTCCGACACCGGGCGCGGGTCGTTCGGAATCGCGTTTTTGTTGACCGTGATGTGCACGCGGTCAAGACGGTCCTCCAGTTCCTTTCCGCTCATGTTCAGCTTGCGGAGGTCGAGTAACATCAGATGGTTGTCCGTGCCGCCGCTGACAAGGTCAATCCCTCCGGCAAGGAGCGTATCGGCGAGCGTCCGGGCGTTCTTGACAATCTGCGACTGGTACTCCTTGAACTCCGGGCGTAACGCCTCTCCCATGGCGACGGCTTTCGCGGCGATAATGTGCATGAGCGGGCCGCCCTGCGTACCCGGGAACATGGCGCGGTCAATCTTCTTGGCGATGTCCTCGTGATTGGTCAGGATGATTCCGCCGCGGGGGCCGCGCATGGTCTTATGCGTCGTCGTGGTCACAACGTCCGCGTAGGGCAACGGGTTCGGATGTTCCCCGGCGGCGACAAGTCCGGCGATATGGGCCATATCCACCATGAGATACGCCCCGACATCGTGCGCAATCTCCGCGAACTTCTTGAAGTCAATCACTCTGGGATACGCCGACGCGCCCGCGATAATCATCTTGGGCTTTAACGCCTCGGCCTGTTTGCGCACGTCGTCATAGTCGATATATCCGGTCTCGGGGTTGACGCCGTAGGAGGCCGCCTGATAGAACTTGCCCGAAAAGCTGGCCTTACTGCCGTGCGTGAGGTGTCCGCCGGCGTTGAGGCTCATGCCAAGCACGGTGTCGCCGGGCTGACAGAGCGCCAAATACACGCAGAAATTCGCCTGCGAACCGCTGTGCGCCTGTACGTTAGCGAACTTTGCGTTGAAGACTTCCTTCGCCCGCTCAATGCAAATCCGTTCGGCGATGTCGACGTACTCGCAGCCGCCGTAATAACGGCGTCCGGGGTAGCCTTCGGCGTACTTGTTGGTTAATACGCTTCCCATGGTCGCCATAACTTCCGGGCTGACAAGGTTTTCGGAGGCGATGAGTTCCAGATTGTTTTGCTGGCGTTTGAGTTCCAGCGAAAGCACGCGGGCGATTTTCGGGTCTTTCTGTTGTACGATGGCAATGTTTTCGTTAATCATGTTAGCCTCATTTCCAGACGCGCTTCCGGGCCGGGAGCTGTCTATTTTGCATTGCGCGGCGTCGGCGATTTCACGGAATCGCTCCGGCTTACGCCGTTAACCCGCGCAGTTTTTATGATGAGAGCGTCCCCGCCCGTCATAAAAGCCGCTACACTTTACCAGATTTTCGCAAAGATTGCAACCGTCAATTTTCACAACGAACGCCCGGGAACGATTGGGAAATAAAAAAGTTTGACAAAAAGCCCGGAATGGCTTATACTTTCCCTGTCGCTTTTTATGGTCAACGGTGGAGGGAATCGGTATGCGAATCGGCGTGACGGAATTGCTTGTGGTCTTGATTGTGGCGTTGCTGGTACTGGGGCCGGATAAACTCCCGAAATACGCCCGGAAACTCGGCGAGGCGTTGGCGGAAATTCGCAAGGCGTCCGACGAGGCTACCCGCGAAATACGCGAAAATGTCGTGGAGCCGTTGGAGGACGCGCAACGGCCTTTACGGGAAGCGATGGAACCCGTGGAGGAGTTAAACCGTACCGTCCGGGAGAATCTGCATGACGTGAAAAGCTCGTTGGAGCATATCGGCAAAGAATCCCCGCGCAAAGCGTCCGCGTCCGCCGTCGCTACATCCGCGCCCGACGCCGTCGCAACGTCCACGCCGGAAAACGTGTCCGCCGTCGCAACGTCTGCGCCGGAAAACGCGTCCGCCGTCGCAACGT
>JAFSOM010000583.1 GCA_017447005.1 Oscillibacter sp. | reverse complement strand
GCATTATGACGCCGGAAAAAGCAAGCGGCGCGGGCTGTGATTGTATTGTCGTGGGGCGTCCGGTGACGCAAGCCCCTGACCCCGTGGCGGCGTATCGGCGTTGCGTGCGGGAGTTCGTCGGGGAGGGCGGCTATGTCTGACGTATTGCCCATGTCCCCGCTTGCAATCGTCCTGAGTATGCTGGGCGTCTTTCTGGGGTTCTTTGTCGCCACGTTTATTGTCATCATGCTGATTCGCGGACTTGAACAGCGCAAGCAAGGCGCGTCCCCGTCCTTGACGCTCAACGCCGTTGTCGCGGGAAAGCGTCGGGGAAGCTATGAGCGTAAAGGCAAAGCGTCGGAGACCTACTACGTCGCGTTCGAGACGGACAGCGGCGAACGTGAGGAAATCGCCGTGGACGCCGCGACTTACGGACTGCTGTCCCCCGGCGACGCCGGACAACTTACCCTTCAAGGAACGCGTTACCTTGGATTTGTCAGAAACTGACGGAAGAATCCGCGAAAAGCGGGAAGAATCGTAATATCACGCGGAAAACGTAACAAAACGGGAGGGAGAGCGTATGAACGAAACGGAACGGGCCATTGCGCATGACCTGTTATCTATCGGGGCGGTTTTTCTGCGTCCGGAACAGCCGTTCGTATGGGCGTCGGGAATCCGTAGCCCGATTTACTGCGACAACCGTCTGACGCTGACCGCGCCGGACGTGCGGACGCGTATCGAAAACGGACTGGCGGGAATCATCCGGGAACAGTACTCCGCCGCCGAAGTCCTCATGGGCACGTCCACCGCCGGAATCGCCCACGCCGCGATTGTCGGACACCTGATGGGACTGCCCATGGGCTACGTGCGTTCGGGGAATAAAGACCACGGGCGCGGGAATCGCATTGAAGGCCGCTTGGAACGCGGTCAGCGCGTCGTCGTCGTGGAGGATTTGATTTCCACGGCGGGGAGTTGCTTGGAAGTCGTGGAGGCCTTGCGAGACGCCGGCGCGGACGTGCTGGGAATCGCGTCCATTTTCACTTACGGCATGAAAAAAGGGTTAGACAGACTTTCCGCGGCCCATGTCGTCAACTACAGCCTGTGCAACTTTGACGCCGTCTGCGAAGTCGCCGCCGAAGAGGGAAAAATCAAGCCGGAGGACATCACGCGCTTGCGCTGTTTCCGGGACAATCCCGCCGACGAAAGCTGGATGAACGGAATCAAATAAGGAGGAACTATGCCGCGACACCTGATTGACATTACCGACCTGACCACGGAGGAAATTGACGGCCTTATCGCCACGGCGGAGGATATTCTTGACCGTCCCGACGCGTATCAAGACGTATGTAAGCGCAAACAGCTTGCCACGCTCTTTTTTGAGCCGTCCACGAGAACCCGGCTTTCCTTTGAATCGGCTATGCTGTCGCTCGGCGGCAACGTCTTGGGCTTTTCGTCCGCCGAATCGAGTTCCACCGCCAAGGGCGAAACCGTAACCGACACCGTGCATACGGTCAGTTGCTACGCCGACATTATCGCCATGCGTCACCCGAAAGAGGGCGCCCCGTTCGCCGCCTCGCAGGTGTCGGAAGTCCCGATTATCAACGCCGGCGACGGCGGGCACAATCACCCCACGCAGACCCTCACGGACTTGCTCACCATCCACCGCGAACGCGGAAGCCTGAGCGGATTTACCATCGGTTTTTGCGGCGACTTAAAATTCGGGCGTACCGTGCATTCCCTCGTCAACGCGCTCTCGCGCTATACGGGCATTCGCTATATCTTTATCTCGCCGCTCGAACTCAAACTCCCGCGCTACGTCAAGGAGCACGCCCTCAAACAGCGCAATATTCCTTACGAACAGACAACCGACCTTTCCGCCGTCATGCCGGAATTGGACATCCTCTATATGACCCGCGTGCAGAAGGAGCGTTTCTTCAACGAAGAGGAGTATTTACGTCTGAAAGACAGCTATATTCTGACGCCCGCGAAACTCTCCGACGCGAAGCCGGATTTGTCGATACTTCATCCGTTGCCGCGTGTGAACGAAGTTTCGGTAGCGGTGGACCGCGACCCCCGCGCCGTCTACTGGAAACAGGTCCGTTACGGGAAATATATCCGTATGGCCCTTATCATGTTCCTGCTCGGCCTGACGCCGCCGCCCGTCACGACTTCCCTGCCATAAGGAGACGCTATTATGAATATTGACAGCATTCAAAACGGCGTGGTTCTCGACCATATTCAGGCCGGAAAAAGCATGGTCATTTACCGCTATCTTCATCTCGACGCGCTGGACTGTTCGGTAGCCATCATTCAGAACGCCCGCAGTGACCATATGGGCAAAAAGGACATCATCAAAATTGACACGCTCATGGACTTGGATTTGGACGTGCTCGGCTATTTCGACGCCAACATCACGGTGAATATCATCCGTAACGGGGAACTGGCGGAGAAAAAGCGTCTGGAACTGCCGCGGAAACTCGTCAACGTCATCCGGTGCCGCAATCCGCGCTGTATCACGACGGCGGAGGAGCAGTTAGACGCGATTTTCCTGCTCAGCGACCCGGAACGGCATACCTATCGGTGCGCGTATTGCGATACGGCGACGGATAAAACGTTCCCGAATATGGGGAAATAGGAGATTCAAAACTTTCTTGCGTTTTCCACTGGGCGACGGCCCTGACACAAGAAAAACCTCCCGATTTGCGTGGGTTTGCGCGATAATCATAGTGGAACGACCATTATATTTTCGCGCAGGGACGCAAGGAGGGAGGTTTTGCGCATGAGGAAAAAGCGACGCGGACAGAGTGCGGAGAGCGTCCGGCGAATGTTTACCCGGGACGTAAACCGTTCAGGGCGACAGGCTATATTTCGTTTGACGCTTTGCGGCGAAAACTTTTCTCAGGGCTTCCACAAGCTGACTTTCATCCACAGGCTTCGCCAAATGGTCGTTCATGCCCGCCTCGGCTGATTTCTTTTTATCCTCATCAAAGGCGTTAGCGGACAAGGCGATAATGGGCGTTGCGCCTCTGGGGCCTCCCATCGCCCGAATCGCTCTCGTAGCGTCGTAGCCGTCCATAACCGGCATTTGAATATCCATCAGCACGGCGTCGTAATAGTCCGGCTCCGCGTCGGCTATCATTTTTACGGCAACGGAACCGTCGTCGGCCTGCTCCGTCTCCACTTCCTCCATTTCCAGTATCATCGCCACAATTTCACGATTGAGTTCAATATCGTCCACCAACAGAATCCGCCGTCCCTCTAGGGATACGTCCTCTTCCAGCGTCGCCTGCGCTTCCGGCGTTCGTTCCGGCTCTTCCGCTTTGCGTAAGTTCAGGACTACAACAAATTCCGAACCTAAGCCCGGCTCGGACTGCACGCGCACTGTACCGTTCATGCTGTCCACGATGTGCTTGACGATAGCCAGTCCAAGACCGGAACCCTGTACCCCGCTGACCGTTGAGGTTCGTTCCCGCTCGAAAAGTGTAAACGCTTTCGGCGCAAATTCCGGCGACATGCCGATACCGTTATCTTTGACGCGTATTTCATAGCGTCCCACGTCAGGACTTTCGCCGGGGGATTCCTGTATTCGGAGGGAAATTTCGCCGCCTTCGGGCGTAAATTTGACCGCGTTGCTGACCAGATTCAAGAGAATCCGGTGAAGTTGGACGCGGTCGCACCAAACCGCCGTGTCAGCGACGCCGGAACAGTCCGTTGTGAACGTCTGCTTCTTTTCCCGAACCGGCTCATCCATAATCTCGCGGAGTTCCTCCAACATCTGCGGAAGTACGCAAACCGTCTCGTTCAATTCCAAAACGCCGCTGTCCAGACGGCTCATTTCAAGAATATCGTTCATCAGGCCGAGCAGATTAGAGGACGCCGATTTGATTTTGTCAAGATGGGCGTGAACCTGTTCCTGATTCGTCATATCCTGAAGGGCAAGGTTCGTAAAGCCAATAATCGCGTTCATGGGCGTGCGGATGTCGTGGGACATATTGGCGAGAAATTCGCTTTTGGCGGCGCTGGATTTTTCCGCGACGCGGGCCGCTTCCCGTAACGCGTCGCGCTCTCTGGACTGCCTCTCCAAACCCATCAACAGGAATCCGCCGGACAGCGTCATCACCGCCAGAACGACGAAAACCAAGATAACCATACTGCTGATATGCTGGACGCCTTCCATTACGACGGACTTCGGCACAAAGCCGACGATATGATAATCGCTGTTCCCAATCACCGCCGCATAGAGCATGGTCTCGCCCAGACTGCAACGCCGGAATACGGACGCGCTCCCGACGCCGTAAAGCGTCCGCTCCATCCATTGAACGCCCTCGACTACGCTGTTCTCCGCGAAAACCGCGTCCTCCGCAAAGACAACGCTTTCCGCGTCGGCGGGGTGACACGGCACGACGACATGATTTTCCGCGTCCTCAATGCGGACATGTCCGCTCCCGCCGTAACTGACGACGCCGAAACGCTGATATAAAATCGCCTCCGGATACAGACGGTAAACGACAAACGCGACATTCTCTTCCCGTAGCGCGGGAACGCAGAACATCAGGCCTTTTCCGGGGCAATAGCTGACGGCGTTTTTTCCATGCGTCGCGCTTTCGATACAGGGGAAATCCTCCATACTGTAAGCCTCGCCGTAAAAGGGACTGCCGTCAATGCGCTGAACGCCGATTCTGCCGTCATAATCCGCCTCTTGAATGGCTTGAAGCGCGTTCGCCCGCATTCCCTCAATGCGCGGAAGTTCGCTCGCCACGGTGTACAGCGCGGTCAATTCCACCTCGAACTGCCGTTGTGTCAGTTCCGCCAGCGTTTCCGCCTGTTTTTCCCCCTGTACCTCCATATAACGGTTCAACAGCGCGTTGACCCGCAGATACAGCAATACGCCGAGACAAGAAAGCAGTAGTATCATCAACGCCAGCGTCAGCGCAAGGCGCAGAATACGGCGGTCGGTTATCCATGCTTTCAGTTTCGCGCTCATTCCGGCGTCACTCCTTCCACAAACCAGTTCATGCCGTGGAGGATACGCTCATCCGACATAGTTTCCCCTTCCCGAACCTGAACCGTGCCGTAGCGGTCGCGCACCGGGCCGAAAAATACGTCAAAGGAACCGTCCAGCAACCGCGCCAGTTCCGCTTCCACGACATCCCGCGTTTCCTCCCGGACGTTCGCGCCGAACGGCGTCAGATGAACAAGTCCGCTCCGCACGCCGCCACTATACTGACGCCCGACAAAGCGGTTGGCCCGCCAATCCTCTACGCATTGCGTGAGGAACGGCTTCCAGTCAAAGGCATAGCCCGCAAGCCACGTATCCGGGAACGGAATCTCATCTCCCGGAACGTAGCCGACAAGCCAAACGCCGCGCCGGTTCGCCGTCTCCATCGCGGCATAGGGTATCCCATGACAGCACAGGACATCTATGGAATGAGCGTCAAGCAGTTCATTGGTTACGGCGGCGGCGGTTTCCGCGTCAAACGGGTCGTTCGTACAGCGCACGAAAACGCGGGCGTTTTCATTCACCCGCCGGACGCCTAAAGTAAAGGCGTTGATTTGGCGGATTGTTTCCGATGAGAATGAGGAAACTATCATCCCAATCTCGTTTGCCACGGTTTGACATCCGGCGGTTATCCCCAGCAGGTATCGCGCCTGATAGGTTCGCCGGAAACAAGAGGAAAGATTCCGGGCCGTGACAGCGCCCATGGCATTGAAAAAGCAAACGCCGGGATTATCCTTCGCCAACTGTTCAAGGCCCGGGTCAAATTCTTCGCTGTCACAGACAATCAGGCCGCACCCTTCTTCCATCAGATTTTGAACCGTTTCCGGGAACGCTTCGACGGTAACGCCGTCGTAACGGATGAATGTCAGGCTTTTTTCTTCGCATACGTCCCGCGCCGCCTCCGCCAGCGACTGACTGAATCCGCCGTCTTGCGCGCTTCCGTTGAGCAGGACTCCCACCTTGTTCAAAGGAGACTGCGAATCTCTCCGTTCCGCGCCAATCGTCAGCATTTGCCATAGGAACAGCGCCAGAAGGCAAACGGCAAGAATCAGGAGCGCCCTTTTTTTCATGTCAGCCATCCCCGCTTTCCGTTCCGTACAGTATCGCCTCTCCGTCCGGCATTGCGTTTTCGTTCCGTATCGTGTCTCCGTTCCGCGCCGCGTATTCGTCGGGTATCGCGTCTCCGTTCAATGCCGCGTTTTCATTCAGTATCGCGTCCAGCGCCCGTTGCGCCGTGCGTTGGGCCTCGTCCAGCGCGTCTTTGGCGGAAATGCCCTCAATTTCCACGCGGTTCGCCGCCAGTCTCAACGCGTCCCGCACCGCGCCGCCGGTAGGGTCATAGGGGAATACGGAGGCGCGGACGCTCTGGAGTAAAGGAACTTGCGCGTAAGGATTGCGCTTGACATAGTCCTGATACTCCCGGTTATTCAAGACCGTTTGATTGACGGCGATGTACCCGGTTCGCGTCGTCCACTTCACTTGCGTGGGCGCGTCAATCAGGTACCGGATGAGCGCGCAGGCGCCTTCCTGAACGTCCGGGGCGGAAGCGCTCATAACGTTGAGCAGAAGCGCCATAGCCTCCGGCGCGGCGGACTGTCCGTCCTTCCATGCGGGCTGTTGCATCATGCCCACAACCTCGAAATCAACGTCCGCTTGGTCGCCCGAAGAGCCTGTATACCCTCCGGCGACGCCGTTGAGCGCGTCGTCCATGGTATGATACCAGTATTCCCAGCCATACCCGCCAGAATGGACGCGCATAATACGCTCTTCATGTAACCAGACCCGGAACGCCTCCCATACCTCCACCCATTCCGGCGCGTTAATGGTAACGGTTCGCCCGTCCTCCGAAAACACCGTTCCGCCGTTGGAAAAAGAGGCGTCCATCAGGTTTTCGTAGCCCCACATAGGTTCCCAGCCATAGTCGCAGATTCCCTTGTTCCGGATTGTTCGCGCCGCGTCCGCCAGTTCCAGCCATGTGGAAATCTCCTCGGGAACAATTCCAGCCTCTTCAAAGGCCTTTTTATGGTAGTACAGCGTTTGCGTGGTACCGTACAGCGGCATAGCGAAGAGCTGTCCGTCTTCCGAAACGCCCTGTTGATAGTAGACGGGGAAAAAATTGTTTTCGTCGAAAGCCTCGTCATTTTGCAGGGAATCCGTAAGGTCAAGCGTCAGGCCCTTTTGGCGCAGGTCGATGGAAACGTCCCGTTCCAGTACGACTAAATCCGGGGCGTTCCCGGTGGTAAGGGCGGTTCGTATGGCGGCGGTAATCTCCGTATAACTGCCGAAAACCGTTGGAAAGACGACGTACTCCGGACGCTCGGCGTTAAAATCGCGGATAATCTCTTCCATAGCGGAAGCGCCCGCGCCGCTGGCGGCGTACCAGAAACGGATTGTCAGCGCGTTTTTCGGAACGCCGTTTTCCTCAACGCCTTCCGCGCCGGACGGAATCTCTTCCTGAGAAAATTCGTTGTTCCTCTCCACGGCGCATCCGACGGACAACGTCAGCGCCAAAAATAAAACGCAGAAAATAACGTTTTTTCTTACGTGATTCATGCCATCCCTTCCCATACTAACCGACAAGGTAAAGTTTCCTAAGCGATAACGACTTGCGAACGAAGGTTGTCTATAAAGTTATAAAATTGTAGCATAGAGAAATAAGATTGTCAAGGCGCCGTACTGGAAACGGCGGCGCAGACGGATACCGTTCTTTTTTTCCGGCGGTTCTTGCGAAAGAGAAAATGGTATGGTATAATGAAAAAAATGTGAAAGCATCTTTTCCCCGTCAAGGCGAGCTGGAAAACTGCACGCAATGACAGCGTATCATTGTGACGCGGCGCCGCGAGAACGCGCCGGAACCGCGGAAAACGCGAAACAGAGAAATACGTTTTCTCATTTCAAAAGCGAGGAGATTCTGTATGAAAATCGTCATTCCCTGTATGATTTACATGGGCAGCGCGTTGATGGTCTATAATATTCTTCACTATTATTTGTTCGCCCGGAAGATGAAGAAAACCGGCGTATTGGAAATGCGCCGCACATTTTTATACCTTCCTTTTTTTCTTCTGGTTTTCTTCCTGATAGGCTATCTGATTACGGCGCTGTTCGGCAATCCCACCCTTGTGATGGGCGGAATCCTTTTCGGCGGGAGCGTTTTTGTGTTTCTGGTTCTGAACGTGATGATAAGAATCGTCCGTTACATTCAGAATGACGAGCGCAGAATCAGCGCGCTGTATAATGAACTGCGGGAGGAACTGACTTCTATCACGAAAGACAGGCTTGCCGTCTTTCGCGTCAATCTGACTAAAGACATTGTGGAAGACCGCGCCGGAACCGACCTTTACGATTCGGATAAAACCGCACAAAGTTATACGGATTTGATGTTGAACCGCTTCCCGGATTTGCTTATCAAACCGGCGGACCGCTACGGTCCGGGACTCTTTACCCGCGAGGGGTTATTGGAGCATTTTCAAAACGGTCATAACGCCGCGAGCGAGACTATCTACGCCCGCAGAAAGTCGGTCAGAAACGGATATTTTCTCATGGAAGCCGCGTTAGCGCAACAGCCCGTGACCGGAGAAGTCATCGCTTTCATCACGGAGCGCGATTATAACAGGGATATGATTGACCGCGTCATCTGGAACAAGGCGTTGAGTGAAGAGTATGACGGAATCGCCTATATCGCCAGCGGACAGTTAGGCGTCGTTCTGTACAGCGACAAGCCGAAACGTCCGGACATCCTTTTGTCCGGCGACGGAGAAAGGGATTATGAGGACGCTGTCAGGCGTCTGGTCGGCGCGCTGGATTTGGGGACGGCGGAGAGCGCCGATGAACTTCTGAACGCCCTGAAACTGGATAAAATTGAACGGGAGCTGTCGGAAAAAGACGCCTATACCGTGGATTTTTCGTACCGCGCTGAAAACGGGGTTATTTATAAGCGTTTCACGTTCTTTGCGGCGGACAGAGAGGCCCATTTTTACGCGTTGCTGATTTCCGACACTACGGAAATACGCCGCGAGCAGGAGGAGCAGAATCGAAAACTGGAAGAGGCGCTGGAACAGGCAAAAGCGTCGAGCGCGGCGAAAACGACGTTCCTTTCTAATATGTCCCACGATATTCGCACGCCGATGAACGCGATTATAGGCTTTACGAATCTTGCAAGACAGAGCGTCGAGAATCAGGAGAAAACGCGGGAGTATCTTGACAAAATCCTTACGTCAAGCAACCATTTGCTGTCGCTTATCAATGACGTGCTTGAAATGAGCCGAATCGAGAGTGGCAAGATAGAGCTTGAAAACAGTTCCTGTAACCTTGCGCGGCTTATGGAGGATTTTCAGGCGATGGTCGCAAATCTTGCGGAGGCCAAGAATCAGGAACTGACGGTTGATTTCTCCGGCGTGACGGACAAGAATATTATCTGCGACAAGCTCCGTCTGAACCAAGTCCTGTTGAATCTTCTCAGCAATGCGGTGAAGTATACGCCTGACGGCGGCAGAGTAGAGGTACGCGTTTTGCAAAAGGGCGGCGCGGCGGACGGGCGCGGGGCCTATGAGTTTCACGTCAAGGACAACGGAATCGGCATGACGCCGGAATTTGCCGCCCATGTGTTTGAGGCGTTTGAGCGGGAAAAAACCTCAACGGTCAGCGGAATACAGGGTACCGGTCTCGGTATGGCCATTACCAAAAGAATTGTCGATTTGATGGAGGGAAGCATTGAGGTCGTCACGGCTCCCGGAGAGGGAACGGAATTTATCGTCTCCGTAGAGTTCGCCATTTCCCCGGAGGAGATGAAAGAAAACGACGGCAAACAGGAGGACGGCATTGAGGTCGATTTTACCGGAAAGCGTCTGTTGTTGGCGGACGACATAGCAATCAACCGTGAAATCGCCGTGGCGACGCTGGAAATGAACGGATTTTTGATTGAGGAGGCGGACGACGGCGAAAAAGCGGTCAGAATGGTGGCGGATTCTCAACCCGGATACTATGACGCCGTGCTGATGGATATTCAAATGCCCGTGATGAACGGGTATGACGCGGCGCGGAATATCCGACGGCTGAAAAATCTACAGCTTGCGTCTATTCCTATCATCGCTATGACAGCCAACGCGTTTGAGGAAGATAGAAAAGCCGCTTTTGAAGCCGGCATGAACGGACACGTCGCAAAGCCGATAGACGTAAAAGCGCTTATCGCAACGCTGAAAGAAATCCTTTGAGGGAAATGGAATCCTGTCCGCTCTTCTCCCGGAGGCGGCGCGGAAAGAGCGACGGCCCCCAAAAACGCTTTACAGTGACAGGACGATAAACGGAAATGGGAGGAGAACAAGCGTGGACAAACTCAAAATGCGGACGCCTGACCGCGCCGACGAAAATTTCCGTAAGCTGGCGGCGTTGTTCCCGAACGCCGTCACGGAAACGATAGTCGGTTATGACGAACAGGGCAAGGCGATTGTCGAACGCGCCATTGACAAGGACGTACTGGAGCAGGAGATTTCCGCGCAGGTCGTGGAAGGACGGCAGGAACGCTATCAGTTCACGTGGCCTGACAAGAGAAAATCGGTCGTACTGTCGAACGCGCCGATTGCAAAGACGCTCCGGCCTGACCGCGTCAAGAGCGCGGGGCGCGACGGAACGCCCGGCGGCATGGATTCCGAAAACGTCTATATTGAGGGCGACAATCTCGACGCGCTCAAGCTGTTGCGGGAAACCTATCTCGGCAAAATCAAGATGATTTATATTGACCCGCCTTATAATACGGGTTCCGATTTTATTTATGAGGACGACTTTTCGCAATCTCTCGCCGCGTATCTGAGCGACAGCGGACAGTTCGACGACGACGGAAACCGCCTTGCGCGGAATACGGAACTCAACGGTCGATTCCATACGGATTGGCTCAATATGCTGTATCCGCGTTTGCGCATTGCCAGAGATTTGCTGTCGGAAGATGGCGCAATCTTTATATCCATTGACGACAACGAGGGCAACAACCTGAAAAAAATCTGCGACGAGATTTTTGGCGAAACCCATTTTATCGGTCAAATCACGGTCGTCGGCAATCCGCGGGGGCGCGATTACGGAGGAATCGCTCGCATGCACGATTACGTTCTGGTTTACCGGAAGTCCGAACTTACGCGCTTGCATTTGATTGCGGATAAGGAAAATCAGTTCAAAATGTTCGACAGCGTCGGCGGCTTTGAGTTGCGCGAACTCAGAAACAGAAATATCAAATTCAATAAGGAGAATCGCCCTAATTTATACTATCCCTTTTACGTTGACCCGGATACCGAGGACGCGAACGGACTTCATCCCATTTCCCTGCGTTCCGTTGACGGCTGGGTGGAATTGTGGCCGCTGGAATCGCAAGGCGTCAATGTCGTATGGCGCTGGGGGCGGGAAAAGTCCGAACGGAACCTGAATGTCAACATCATGGCGAAACCTATGAAAAACGGCTCGTATATGATTGTTGAGAAATACAGGGAAGCAAGGGTTATGGCGCGGTCGGTCTGGTGGGATAAGGACAGCAACACGGAAAAGGGAACCCTTCTTATTAAGGAACTCATGACCGGAAAGGTTTTCGATTATCCGAAGCCCGTGGAAATGATTCAGCGAATGGTAGAAATGGGCGCGTCCGGCAATGATATTATCTGTGACTTTTTCTCCGGTTCCGCGACGACGGCCCATGCCGTCATGCGGTTGAACGCGGAGGACGGCGGCAACCGTAAGTTTATTATGGTACAGTTGCCGGAAGCGTGCGAGGCGAAAAGCGAGGCGTATAAGGCGGGGTACAAGACTATCTGCGACATTGGCGAGGAGCGTATCCGCCGCGCCGGGGCGAAAATCAAACGCGAAACGGGCGCAAAGATTGACTATGGTTTCCGCGTGTTCAAGGTGGACAGTTCGAATATGCGGGATGTCTACTACCGCCCCGACGAGTATCGGCAAGAGCGGTTGGATATGTTCGTAGAGAATATCAAGTCCGACCGGACGCCGGAGGATTTGCTCTTTCAAGTGATGCTGGATTTGGGAATCCCGCTTTCGTCCGGCATTGCGGAAACGGTGATGGCCGGAAAAAGGGTTTTCTCCGTCACGGACGGCTATCTGCTGGCCTGCTTTGAGGACAACGTGACGCAGGAAGCCGTGACGGAGATTGCCAAGCGGCGCCCGTTTTACGCCGTGTTCCGTGACAGCGGTCTGGGAAGCGACAGCCTTGCCGCGAATTTCGAGCAAATTTTCAAAACCTATAGTCCCAACACGTCGAGAAAGATTTTGTGAGGTTCCGGACAAGGCGGCGTTATCCGAGACGGGCTTGTGTCCGGCAAAGCTCCCGCGTTTCATTTCATAAATTTTTCATAAAGACGTTTGCGACCCCGAAAAAAAGCCCTCCTCTCCGAATTACTTTACTGACGGAACGGAAAATGGAGGCGAGGCGCATGGATATTCTGGAACGGTTACGGGCCAAGGTTGGCTTTACCAGCACGGAAATTAAAATTGCCGATTATGTTTTGGGGCATTACCATCAACTCCCGGGGATGTCCGCCAACGCCTTAGCGAAAGCGACATTCTCCTCCAACGCCTCCGTGATTCGTATGTGTCGGAAGATGGGGCTGTCCGGCTACCGGGAGTTTCAAATCGCGCTGTCCGCGTACTTATCCAATCCGCAAAACGGCGGAAAGCGTACGCCCCGTCACGCCGTTCAAAACGCTGTCATGGAACTGATTTTCAATGCGATTCTAGAGGCCGCTGATAACTGCCGCAGTTACGTTTCGCAAGAATCGCTCGCCCGCGTTTCCGATTGGATGTCCCAAGCGAATCGCCTGTATCTTTATAGCGCCGCCTGTTTTAACGCGCTCGCCCTTTGCCATATGATGTCCGGATTTGGCGTCGCCGTCTCCGCGCCGGATTTGTTCAATGAAACGCCGTACAAGGGGAAAGAGAATTTAGAGGGTGATGTCGCCTTGTTTATCGCGTATGCCGGAGGCGCGGCGCAAGAGGCGCAAAAGAAAATGGCGTCGCTCAAGAAACGCGGCTGTCGGGTCATTGCGATTTCCTCAGAGAGCGCCTGTCCGGACGCGGATATTTTTATCCGTCTGCCGCAGGGAGAACCAAACTGTCCGTACGCGGAAAGAGCGTATTTACAAACCGCGTTGCTGTATGTCACCGCTTGTATCAATTGTATGATAGGGGCCGTGAAAACGCCCAAATAAAGCGCGGACGGAGTCGAATGTATCGGCGTCCGTCCGCGTTCGCCGTCTTACGGCGTAAACGAAGGATAGGAATTTCTTTTATGAACGCTTACCATGTCGTATCTTCATAGGGCGTGGATTCAAAGCCGTCCGCTTGCAGATTGGATACCAGATTATCCAGTTGTCCGCGCCAGAAGTTTTGGAACCAAGCGGCGTCGCCGAAGAGTTTTACCGCCGTGGGGCTGACCGCGTAATAAGCGCGGATAAAGAGCCGTCCGTACCAAGTTTGAGCAAGGACGTTATCCCGGAACCGGCGGAGCGTCCAGACCTGCGGGCAGTCATAGGAGCCATAGACGGAAGTCGCCACATAACAGCCGCCGCCGGACGCGTTGCCGCCGGACGCGTTGCCGGAACCGCCTTCAGTAGAGCCGCCGCCCGAACCGCCGCCGGAAGAACCATTGTTTGTATTTCCGCTGTCGCCCGTGTCGCCGGTATCTCCGGTATCTCCACTATCGCCCGTGTCGCCCGTATCTCCGGTGTCGCCCGTGTCGCCCGTATCTCCGGTGTCGCCGCTGTCGCCCGTATCCCCGGTGTCGCCGCTGTCGTCACTTGCCGACGGCGTAATCGTAACAGTCAGGTCACTTTGAATCTTGGTGATTCTCCACGTACTGTAAACCCCTGTGTCATCGGGGCCTTTCAGATTCTTATATGTCCCCTCAATGCTGATGTCGCTTTCCTCAATAGTATAGCCGTCCGGCGGAAGCGCTGTAAAGTTGACCTGTCCGTCGCCGGAACTGTCCGGCTTGCCCGTGTCGGAATTACGGGAGACCGCCGAAGTCACGCCGTCTTCATCCGCTACCGTGTAGTCCTGCGTATAGTAGACGTTGATAATGCAATCATCCGCCACGAATGTGACCGCGTATCCGGTATCCGTTTCGGTATCGCCGCTGTCGCCCGTATCTCCGGTGTCGCCGCTGTCCTCCGGAATCGTGACGAGTTGCGGAATGGTTTCCGTGGCCGTCGCGCCGCATACGGAACAGGTATAAGTCCGGACGCCCGCCGCGCTTTCGGTGGCGGCTGTCGTCACAACGCCGT
>JAFSOM010000582.1 GCA_017447005.1 Oscillibacter sp. | reverse complement strand
GGAGGAGTTAAACCGTACCGTCCGGGAGAATCTGCACGACGTGAAAAGCTCATTGGAGCATATCGGCAAGGAATCCCCGCGCAAAGTGCCCGCGTCTAACGCCGTCACAACGCCCGACGCCGACGCTACATCCACGTCCGACGCCGCGACTACATCCGCGCCCGATAACGCCGCAACGGACGCGCCGCCCGCGCCGTCGGAAACTAACCTGTGAGGAGGCCCCGCGCTATGAGACTTGGAATGAATGAACTATTGGTCGTTCTGCTGATTGTGGTCATTGTCTTTGGCCCGACGCAGATTCCGAAATTGACGCGCATGATGGGCAAGGGCGTCAAGCAGTTCAAGGAAGGCTTGAACGAGGCGGAGAGCGAAGCCGATACGAAGGACGCCGCGCATGACGCCGAAAACAGTCAGTGACGCGCCGGAGAGCGTCGACAAGAACGCCTCCGACGAAAACGCGGAAAACGTAGGGGAAAACGTTTCCGGAGAAAATGCGGAAGGCGTCGGGAAGAGCGCGCCCGGGGAGATGTCGGTCACGGGCCACTTGCGCGAACTGCGCAACCGCTTGTTTATCTGTCTGGCGGCGCTGTTGGTCTGTGCGGGCGCGGGACTGGCTTTCGCTGACCGCGTCGTCCGCGCCCTGTTGCGCCTCGGCGAAACTTACGGCTACAAATTCGTCTACCTCTCCCCGCAGGAATTATTGTTGCAATACGTGTCCGTCGCTTTCGTGTGCGCCGTGTGCGTGACGTTGCCGCTGACGCTCTATGAAATCTGGGCGTTTCTGCGTCCGGGACTGAAACGTAACGAGCGCGTGTTTTACATTTTGAGTATGCTTTCCGGGCTGGTATGCGCCGCGCTGGGCATTCTGTTCGCCGCAAAAGCCCTCATTCCCTTTATGTTACGCTTTCTTATGGCGTTGAGCAGGGAAAGCGGCGCGCAGTCGTCCGTGAGCGTACAGAACTACGTCTCGTTTCTGCTGACAATCTTCGTGATTTTCGCCGTCATCTTTGAACTGCCTGTCGTGACGGTTCTGCTCACGCAACTGGGACTGCTGAAAATCGAGTGGCTCAAACGCGCCCGTAAAGTGATGATTGTGGCTATCTTCTTTATCGCGGCGGTGATTACGCCGCCCGATATTGTCTCGCAAATCATGGTAGCCGTGCCGTTACTGGGGCTTTACGAATTGAGCATTCTTGTCTGTACGCTCGCGGCGCGGCTACGCAAGCCTAAGCCGGACGAGGAGGAAGCGTCGGACGCTTGACGGCGCGGCGAAAACGCTACGGAGACAATCGGGAATCCGTTCCCGGTGGAGTTTCATAAACCCAACGGAATAGTTACTTATTTGAGGAGGAATCAGGATGGCTGAAAAAGAAATCACCCGGAGAACTTTTGTAAAAGGTCTCGCGGCGGGCGTGGCCAGTATCGCGGCGCTCGGTATGTTGGAGAAAGTAGGCGGAGGCGCGTCGTCGGGAGGCGCTACTTCCGCCGTGGCCGCAAGCGGTACGGCGAATCTGTCGACGAGCATGAAGTCGGACATTGCCGCCGCGACAAGCGGCCTGTCGTTCACCCCCGGCACGTACTCCGCCACCGCCAAAGGCATTGCCAGTGACGTAAAAGTTACCATGACGTTCAGCGAGAGCGCCATTACCGCCGTTGACATCGATGTGTCCGGCGAGACGCCCGACATCGGCGGCAAAATCGGCCCGCAAATGTCCGACGCGATTATGCAAAAGCAGTCGGCGGACGTGGACGTAGTCGCCACGGCTACCGTCACGTCCAACGCTATCCGCACGGCAGCGGCGGACTGTATCTCGCAGGCCAGCGGACAGACCGTCACCCTCGGCGCGTCCGACGATTCCGCCGCGTCCGATTGGCTCGGAGAGGCCCCCGAAATCGCCGCCGCCGACATTACCGAAACCCTTGACACCGATATTTTGATTGTCGGCCTCGGCACCGCCGGATGGCCCGCCCTCATGACCGCCGCCGAAGCCGGAGCGAATGTCATGGTTATCGAGAAAAATTCGGAGCCGACCGCCGTCCGCGGCGATATGGGCGCCATTGACACCAAGTGGCAGAAGGAAACCGCCAAAAAATTCCCCAAGACCGCTATCGACAAGATGGAAGCCATTGAGGACATTGTCCGCTACGGCACGGGCTACGTCAACTTTGACCTCGTGCGGTTCTGGGCCGACAACAGCGCGGAGGCCATTGAATGGATTGGCGGCATTTTGGAGGATTCCGGCAAATTCAAGATTTGGCACGAGGGCGCGGTAGGCGACACGCGCTACCCCGAACGCGATAAGGCCTACGCCACGGGACACAGTCCCGAAAAGGTGAAGGCCTACAAGGACGACGCCAGCGTCACGACGAACAGCGTCTTTCTCGACCACCTCAAAGCCCTGAAGTACGACCCGGACGAGATTATCCGTTGCAATACGGCGATGGTTCGCCTAGTCCAGAACGACGCCGGACGCGTCACGGGCGTTATCGCGCAAGACCAGAACGACCGGCATTATATTCAAATCAACGCGAAAAAGGGCGTTATCATGTGTTCCGGCGGCTACCTCATGAACACCGCCATGATGAACGCCCTACAGCCCATGACGCAGAAAATGAAAGTGCAATGCCGTATCGGTTCGCGTTGCGACGGTTCCGGCATTAAGGCCATGCTCTGGGCCGGCGCCGAGATGGACCCCATTCACACTTCCATGATGTTCAATCGTTGCTGCGTCAAGCCCGACGAGACCGCCGGAGCCGATACCACGGGCGAGTGGTTCTGGTTCGGCGAACAGCCGTTCCTCAAGGTCAACCTCAAGGGCGAACGTTTCTGCAACGAGTCCGGCCCTTATGAGTTTATGCTTCACTCCATGATGATGCAGCCGTCGCATACCTATTGCGACATCTTCGACGCGAACAATAAGCAGTACACCGAACAGTTCCAAGAGGTGGGATGTTGCCGTCTGTGGGACTTCGACAACGGCGCCCCCCCGAACCGTTACTATGACGACTGCTGGAAGTCCAACGAGGAACTCATCGAAAAGGGCTACATCCAGCAGGCCGACACGCTGGAGGAACTCGCGCAAAAGCTCAATATCCCCGCCGAACCCTTTATCAACACCGTACAGCGCTACAACGTGCTCTGTATGCAGGGCAAGGACGACGATTTCGGCAAGGCGCGTCACCGTATGACCCCAGTCAATCAAAAGCCCTACTACGGCGTGCGTACCGCCGCATGGCACCTGACCACCCTTGACGGCGTGAGAATCAATACCGACATGCAGGTACTGCGCGAAAACGGAACCGTCATTGACGGCCTTTATGCGGCGGGCGACTGTTCCGGCGGTTTCTTCGCCAACAACTACCCCAATCTCTTTACGGGCCTCGCCTGCGGTCGGAGCATGACTTTCGGACGCCATGCCGCGTTAGTGCTTTCCGCCATGTAAGCGCCGCGTAGAAGGAG
>JAFSOM010000581.1 GCA_017447005.1 Oscillibacter sp. | reverse complement strand
GTTTTATTGAACGCATCTCTAAAATTGGAGAGCTTCTGACCGCTTTTTTCCATGATGACCAAGAATATAAATTCATCTCCATATTGGAACGACATCTCCCCGTGGTGTTCGCGTTGATTTATATCGCGCTCTTTATCGTCAAGTGCATAAACGGAAATTCCATTCCCTCCGACCTTACCGCCGCTGTCGCCGAAGTCAACGACGCCATCGCTAAAGTAAATGACACGCTTGCTAAAGTTGGCGTGTCCGGTATCGGTTAATAAGGAGCGCGCCCATGGGAAAGAAGCCTTCCGACGAAAAAGACGCCCTGATTATGCAACAGTTCGACCTTATCAACACCATGACGCGGAACAATCTCCGGCGCATGGGCGCGGATTTTTGGGGCGCCGCGCCGGACGCGTCCGGGACGCCCGCGCAACCCGTCGCCCCGGGGACGCCCGCGCCGCAGTCGAACGTAACGCAAAACGCTGACGCCGCGCCGCAGTCGAACGGCGTACAAAACAGCAACGCGCCGCAACCGGGCGTAACGCAAAGCGCTGACGGCGCGGCGCGGGAAGCGAATAGTACAACGGAGGAAGTCCCCCCGCCGGAGAGCATGGAGGACTTGCAAAAGGAACTCGACGGTTATATCGGGCTGGAAGTCGTCAAGAAGGAAGTGCGGAGCCTGATTGACCTCGTAAAAGTGCATAAAATGCGCCGGGAGAACGATTTGCCGGAGCCGGATTTGTCGTTGCATATGGTATTCACGGGCAATCCGGGCACGGGCAAAACCACGATAGCGCGGCTGATGTCGCGGATTTACCACAGCTTGGGCATACTCTCGAAGGGTCAGCTTGTGGAGACCGACCGTAGCGGGCTAGTCGCGGGGTACGTCGGGCAAACCGCGCTGAAAACCAGTAAGGTTATCGAAAAGGCGATGGGCGGCGTACTGTTCATTGACGAGGCCTACACGTTAAGCGGCAAGGGCGAGAGCGATTTCGGACAGGAAGCCATTGACACGCTCTTGAAGGCCATGGAAGACCATAGAGACGACTTAATCGTGATTGTCGCGGGCTATGACGAACTCATGGACGGCTTTATTCATTCCAACCCCGGTTTAGAATCGCGTTTCAACCGCTATCTGCATTTCGACGACTATACCACCGACGAACTGCTGTCTATGTTCAAAATGCGTTGCGACAAGGGCAAGTACACGCTCTCGGAGGAGGCGGAAGAGGCCGCGAGAAAGCGTCTGGAAGCCGACAACGGCCCGACATTCGGCAACGGGCGCGGGGTACGCAATCTCTTTGAGCGCGTGTTAGTGCGTCAGGCCGGACGCCTTGCCAGTCAGGAGGGCGTGACGAAGGAACAGCTTATGGAGATTACGCCGGAAGATTTTGAGACCGCGTAAATGATGAAAACCCGTCCGAACACAAGGGCGGGTTTTTGATATGCCGTTACATCCGGATTGTCGCCGATACGCCGTTACATTCTATCGTTCATCCAGCGGAGAATATCGGCGTAAACCGTGAGGCGGTCGCGCTCGTTCAGAATCTCGTGACGCATACCCGGATAAAGTTTCATGCTGACATCCCGGATTCCGGCGCGACGGAATAAGCGTTCCACGCGTCCGACGCCCTTGCCCATATCGCCTACGGGGTCGTCCGCGCCGGATACCAGCAATACGGGCCTGTCAGGGTTCATCTTCCGCACGTGCGCCGGATTGCCGATGATTTGCAGTCCGGCGAGCATTTCCCGGAGCAGTCCGATAGTAGGGGCGCCGCCGCAGAGCGGAGACGATAGAAAAATATCAACGTTTTCCTCGTTGGCGGACATCCAATCGTAAGGCGTGCGCGTCGGCGCGAACGGACGGTTATAGGAGCCGAACGCCAGCGCGGTTGCCAGTACGCTGACGGACGTTTCGCCAAGACGGGCGCTCTCCTCGACAAGCAAGGCCCGTCCGCCCCTGAGCAGCGCCGACGACGGTTGCCCCGTGCCGCTTAGGATTGCGCCGTCCGTCGCGCCGGGGAAGCGAATCAGAAAGGAACGGGCGATAAAAGACCCCATGGAGTGTCCCAGCAGAAAGACGGGCGTCCCGGACGGGATTGCTAGGCGCGTTTCCTCGACGCGGCGAATCGCGTACAGGTCAGCCGTCAGCCAGTCCCAACTCCCTTTCGGCCCGAACCACAGGCGGACGCCGTCCGGCGGTACGGATGTCCCGTGGCCTAGGTGGTCGTGTCCGAACGCCGCGACGCCGTGCGCCGTGAGGTACTCCGCGAAGTGGTCATAGCGTAGGACATGTTCCCCCAAGCCATGAGAAATCTGTAGGACGGCGCGGAACGGCGTTTCGGGAAGCCATTCCACGGCGTGCAATTGCGTCCGCCCGTCGGTGGAGGGAATCGTAAATTCATTGCGTATCATAGCGCGGCGTCTCCTTCCGGTTTCCGCCCGGATTGCGCGGCGGATGATTCGTAAAAAACGCTACCCGGGCGGTTAAAGCGTCTTTGTCGCCCCCCTTTGGGGGGCGATGTCACGAGGTGACAGAGGGGGGAGAAAAACGGCCCTCACCCGGCCCTGTCGGGCCTTTGGACGGCGCAGGCGCTCAGGTAGTAAAAAAATGCGGCGTTTTTTCTGGAAATGTATGTTGATTTTCGAAAAGAAATCAGGTATACTATCGGCGTCAAGAGACGGCCCGCGGGATTCGGAGGGGCCAGCGGCGCGGACAAGTTCCGCCGTCACGCCGGAAACCGCGTCACAGCCGCCGCAATTCGGAAAGGAGATTGAGCAACAATGGGTGTACTGAACGATTTCACGGAGAAGGCCAAAGGGGTAGTCGCCGCCGCGACGGATAAGGCCAAAGACGTGGCGAACGTGACGAAAATCAATGTGGCCATCGCCGGAGAGCAGAAGGAAATCGACAAGAACTGCCTCGCTATCGGTCAGTGGTTCGTGAGCGACTATGACGGCGAAATTCCCGAAGGCGTCAAGGACCTTGTGGACGCGGTGAACGCGAGCAAGGCGAAAATCGCCGAACTGGAAGCCAGCAAGCCCGTAAAGGAAGCCGAACCCGCCGCCGAAGCGGGCGCCGACGCGGAACCCGCCGGGAAACCCTGCCCCATCTGCGGCGAAGTGTCCAACAGCAAATTCTGCCCGCACTGCGGCGCGCCCATGGGCGACTAATTTTCCGTCCGGATTCCCTCGTCACGGAAAAACGCATACGGAAAACAGGCAACGGTTTCGCGCTGCCTGTTTTTCGTTGTCCGAATTATGCGGAAACGTCACTGATTTTTGTTAATAATCGCGTCCTGATATTTCCCGTCGGACAGATTGGTATAGCGCACGAACAGGGAAACGCGGTTCTCATGGTTCAGCGCGTCCCAGATACCGTCGGCGAGCGTCTTGGCGTCGGGGGCCGCCAGCTTGACGCGCAAGGGTTCGCCGTCGAACGAAGGCAAAGGTTCGCCGTCTCCGGCGTAGGTGTGCAGGAAACGCCCTTCCCCGGCGGGCGGGGCCTGATAGGTGTAGAAGTACCGACAGCAACACTCCGGACGCCCTTCCGCGCTCTTCAAAATGGACAACTGGAATCCGCCGTTGGGGGAGAGCAGTCCGGAAATACGGGGCGTATAATGCGGCGGATCCTGTTCAAAGGAACGTTCCGTCAACGCCGTTTGGAACGATTGGCCCTGTTTGAGCGCGTCCCAGATGGTGTCGGTCTGGTCGCCGTTGGTCACAATCAGACTTCCGTCGAGCAGGCGCACGGGGTGATAGATAATCAAACTCGGGTCTTTCATCTTGGACGGGTCAAACGCTTTCGTGCGGATACCGTCATTTGTGGAGGCGAATACCCGGTTGCGGGAGTTTTCGCTCCGGCCCATGATGAAATACGCCGCGACGGAAGCGCGGTTGTCGGCGCTCCGCCCTAACACGATACCCCGTCCGGGATAGGGATTAGCGGTCAGCAGGTCGTACAGAGTTTGCAGTTTCAAAATAATTCCTCTCCTTCTTCGGCGGATTCCGTTTCCGTCTGTGCGGACGGAAATTTCAACAGTTTTTTGCGCTCCTTATGGTCGGGGAGATAATGCGACAGCAAGGCGTAAAACCCGGGGCCGTGGTTTTTCTCCCGGATGTGACAAAGCTCGTGCACGACGACCAAATCAACCGCGGCGTCGGGGTAGTTCACCAGAAAGCAGGAGAACGACAGGCGGTTTTTCCCGCTACAACTCCCGTAACGGGTACGGGCGGCGGTAATCGTGATACCCGTCGGGCGCAGGCCCGTGACGCGGCTCCAGTAATCGACTTTCGGCGGGATGATTGCAAGGGCCTTGTCCGCCATAGCGCGCAGTTCGTCCGGGGACGGCTCCGGGGGCATGACGGCGGCGCGGCGGCGTTGTTCGTCAAGATGTTTGGCAATCCATTCGCCGTGGGCGGACACGAACGCGTCGATGTCGCGTTTTGCGGCGCGCATGGGGGCGCGGACGAGTACGCGTCCGTCACGCGTAATTTCCACCGCAAGCGTTTTCCGCTTTGAGCGGATAAGTTCGTATTGTTCCATAGTTCTATGATAGCATATCTGGAAAGAATTTACAAGTAAAATTGTCCTGTCGGAAAGCGGGACTACCGCCGGAAAAAGTCGGCGGTAGTCCGAAACGTATTTATGCGGCTTTACGCCTTGCGACGCAATCAGGCTTTGCACTCGCCTGCGCCGAGCGGGTTGCCCTCGTTGAAGTTCCGAGCGTTCTCCAGCGTCGTGCCCGCGATAGCCTGTAACGCTTCCCGCGTGAAGAAGGCCTGATGGGAAGTCACGACCACGTTGGGGAACATGAGCAGACGGGCCAGATTTTCGTGACGGAGGAAGTCGTCGGAGTGGTCGGTATAAACGTAGGCGTCCTCGTCCTCGTACACGTCCAGCGCGACGGCGTGGAATTTCCCGGCTTTGAGCGCGGCGATTAACGCTTCCGTGTCAATCAGGGCGCCGCGTCCGGCGTTGACTAACATCGCGTCGTCCTTCATATGGGAAATGGCGTCGGCGTCGATAATGTGGAACGTGCCGCCCTCGCCCATAAACAGGGGCACGTGCAACGATACCAAATCGGCGCGTTCGAGTACGGCCTCTTTCGTCGGCTCATAGGTCAGCAGGCCCTCGTCGACCAGCTTCTGATTCGGGTAGGCGTCCCACGCGATAACGGTCATTCCGAAGCCCTTGCAGATACGGGCGAAGCACTGTCCGATTTGCCCCGTGCCAATCAGGCCGGCGACTTTGTTGTGAAGGTCAACGCCCATGAGACCGTTGAGGGCGAAATTGTTGTCCTTTACGCGGTAAATGGCCTTATGCAGACGGCGGTTGGCGGCCATGATAATGGACATCGCGTGTTCGGCGACGGCGTAGGGGGAGTAGGCCGGAACGCGGATGACGGTCAGGCCGCGATTGGCCGCCGCTTTCAAGTCTACGTTGTTGAAGCCCATGCAACGCAGGAGAATGAGCTTTACGCCGCCGTCGGCAAGGATATTGACGACCTGTTCGGGGCATTCGTCGTTGACGAAAATGCACACGGCGCTGTAGCCTTTGGCAAGGTACGCGGTTTCGGGGGTCAGGCGGGTGGTAAAGAACGTGATGTCGCAGTTGAACGTGCCCTCGCCCTTATCCTTGACCAGTTCGCTGAAGAACAGGCGGTCATAGTCCTTGGTGCCGAAGAAGGCGATTTTGAGCACGTCGACTTTCTTCTTCTCGGCGAAGGTGTCGTTGAGAATCTTCTCAATCTGCGCGAGAGACTCGGCCTCGTCGCCGCCCTCGGCGCTGATTTCCAGCACGGAGCCTTGCGCGGCGTGAAGTCCCAGCAACTGAATGACGTTGTTGCCGTTTGCGGATTTGCCATTGCATTTGACGGTAATCTGAGAGGGCATTTTGACGCAGGCCTGCGCAAGAATCGCCGCCGGGCGGGCATGGATACCGAAGGGGTTAGTGACTTCAAACTGGATTGTCTGCATACCTTTTCCTCCTTGGGGCCGGACGCGCTGACGGCGTTCCGGGCCTGTATTGTGCGCGCAAAGTTGCCATTTCAAATAGTACCACGTTTTCCATGAAATTACTAGGGGGTTTCATAAATTTTTTGAAATTTTTTTCATGTCTGCGCGGTTACGGCGCCGGAAAGCCCCGCGTTCGACGCTCTCTTAACAAGGCGCGGAGTTTACGCGTATCCGGCGCCAATGCGCGAAAACGGCGCGGCGGAGGAGTTCTCCCGCGCCGCGCCGTTCCGTTATTTGCAATTACCTATTGTCCGCTATTCGCTCCCGTGCTGGGAGAGAATGTTGTCACGCAAGCAGTTCGCTGTCCGCTACCGTGCGGGGAGAGAACGTTATCCGGGAAGCATTCCGCTGTCCGCTCCCGTGAAGTAGCCGGGCTTGCTTGTTCCGCCGTCCACGCGGGCATAGGATACGTCCGTGTAGTCCTCATCGAACTTTGTGCCGCTTCCGCCGACCAGACTGTTGCAGTCCATAAACATAGAATCGCCGTCGGTCACGGAGCCGGTTACAAAGTCCTTGGAAACAAGAATCGTGGTCAGTTCCTCGCACCCGCTGAACATGGATTCCATATACTCGACGTTGGCGGTATTGAACGAACGCAGGTCAAGCGAACGGATACTCTCGCAACCCTCAAACATGGATTCCAGATTCGTCACGCTGGCGGTCTGGAACGTCCGGAGGTTCACTTCCGTGAGGCTTGCGCACCCGGCGAACAGATTGCTCATGTCCGTAACCAGACTGGTGTCCAGTTTCTCAAGGTTGTTGAGCGTCGTCAGGTTGTAACAGTCTTGGAACCACTGCGCGATGTCGTCGGGCTGGATTCTCTTGGCAAACGTCACGGTATTGATTTTAGCCGCCTCGTTATACCATGCGCGGAAATTGTTCTGGGCGGCGCGGTTGTCGCTGTACCCGGCGCGGTCGGTGATATAAGTCTTGACCACAGTCCGGCCCGCGGCGGGCTTGTCGTTCCACTGGAACACGAGTTCGCCGTCGGAATACAGAATCGCGTACAGATTCTCCATAAAGCTGTAGTCCCACTGCGCGTAGAGGGTCATATCGTCCGTCAGCGTAATGGAATCGCCTTCCGCGTAAGCCTTGCCGCTGCCGTCGGGTTTCGCGTTCCAGCCTGTGAAGTCATAGCCCTCACGCGTAAAGGCGTTGGCGGGAATTTCTACCGTAGAACCCTTGGAGACAACGATTTGTCCCATGACGCCTTCGGCGGGGTCTTCCGCGCTGTCGTTGGCGTCAAAGGTCAGAACGACTTTCTTCACCCACTGCGCGTACAAGGTGAGGTCGTCCGTCAGCGTAATCATCGCCTCATCCGCGTAGGGCGTCCCAGTACCGTCGGGTTTCGTGTTCCAGCCCGTGAAGTCATAGCCCTCACGCGTAAAGGCGTTGGCGGGGAGCTGTTCGGCGACGCCCTTGGAACAGAGAATCTCTTCCATGACGCCATCGGCGGGGTCTTCCGCGCTGTCATTGGCGTCAAAGGTCAGAACCACCATATTCGGGTCGGTGAAATAGCCGGGTTCGCGTTTGCCGAAGTCAATGCGGGCGTACTCCTTATCGATATGGGCCGCGTCGTAAGCCGTGCCGCGTCCGCCGACGATACTGACCGCGTCCGTGAACATGTTCTCACTGCTCTTTACGGCGTCCGTGGAGAACGCGCCCATAGCGACGTTGACAGTCTTGAGCGCGGAGCAGTCGCGGAACATCTCGGACATGTCGGTGACGGCGGAAGTCTTCCACCCGCTTCTGTCCTCCTGCGTCAGATTCAGCGTCACGAGCGCGGAGCCTTGGAACATGCCCTTCATCGTCGTAACGGCGGAGGTGTCGAACGCGTGCAAATCCAACTCCGCGACGCCCGTTCCCGCGAACATATGCTGCATATCCTTGACGTTGGCGGTATTAAACGCGCTCAAATCCAGCGCTTTCAGGGACGCGCAGCCGGAGAACAGATACTTCATATCCGTGATTTTGGAGGTATTGAAGGCGCTGACGTTGAGCGTCTCCATGCTCGCGCAGTCGCGGAACATATAGCTCATGTTCGTGAGGCTGTCGGTCTTGAACGAGGACAAATCCAGCGCTTTCAGAGACGCGCAGTCGCGGAACATATTGCTCATGTCCGTTACGCGGGACGTGTTCAGCGTGTCCAGAGAAAGCGTCGTCAGGCCGGAGCAACCCTTGAACATCGCGCTCATGTTCGTGACGTTCGAGGTGTCAAACGCGCTGACATCCAATTCGGTCAGGCTCGCGCAGTCCTCAAACATTCCGCGCATGCTCGTGACCTTGCTGGTATCGAAGGCGCTGACGTTCAGCGACGTAAGCGCGGAGCACCCGCCGAACATCATGCTCATGTCCGTAACGGCGCGGGTATCGAGCTTTTCGAGGTTGTTGATTTTCGTCAGATTCGCGCACTTATAGAACCATTGCGCCGTTGCGAACGGGCGGATTTTATCCCGGAACGTGACCGTCTTAACGTCGGCGCGGTGGTCGTACCATAAGGCGTAATCCGAAGCCATCTGACGCGTCATCACGTCAATCGTATAGCTTTCAACTAATGTCCGGTCGGCGTCGGGGCCTCCCCGAAGCTGGAACACCATCTCGCCGTCGTCATACAGGTAAACGTTGGCCTTTCCGGGGACAATCTTTCTATCTGAGAAGTAACCCGGAGCGACAGGCGGAATTTCGTCGTCGTCAAGACGGGCATACTCCCTGTCAATGTGGGCCGGGTCGTACTTGGTTCCGAACGTGCCTTCAATATTCTCGCAGTTCTTGAACATGTTCTTATCGCTCGTAACCGCCGACGTAACGAAGCTGTTGGAGGCGTAGACGCGGAACAATTCGCCGCACCCGCTGAACATGGCGCCCGTATCCGTCACCTTGGAGGTATCGAACGACTCCAAGTTCAGGTACATGAGATTCTTACAGCCATAGAACATATGGCTCATGTTCGTGACGTTGGAAGTATCGAACATGGACACGTCCAAATCCGTGAGCAGATAGCACTTGGAGAACATGTGGCTCATGTTCGTGACTTTGCTGGTGTCCAGATATTCCAGCCCGGTAATGCTCTCCAGATTTCTGCAATCGTGGAACCACAGGGCCGTGGAAGTCGGCTGAATCTTGTCCAGAATCGTCACTTTGGTGATAATGTCGGCGTGGTCGTACCACTCCGCGTATTCGACGCCGAACTCTTCCGTGATTTCTCCGTCGTCGTCCTCAATCTCAAGAGGCGAGGAGGCGTCCTGTAAAATCGCGCCGTCTACCGGATACGTTTCCAGCACGGGCTTGCTCTGACGCGCCTTGTCATTGTTCTGGAATACCAGTTCTCCATCCTCATAGAGAATGGCGAAAATGCCTACCGTGGGCGGTTCGGGGCGTTCGCCGTCCCATTCACAGATGAAACCGAAATTATCAAGGCCGAAAAAGTCCTGATTATTCCATGTTCCGTCATGATTCAAGTCGTTCCATTCTCCGAAATTGCCAGTAAATTCGGAATTGACGTTTCGATAAGCCATCAGGGAATCTTCCGAATTTTGGTCATTATCCGGTTGAGACGCCGCCCAGTTCGTATAGCTGAAACTCTCGCCGGTAATCCACGCATAGGAGCCGTCAGCGGCTTTGGAGGCGCCGAGCCAGTAACTGTTTCTGCCGCCTTCCTCAAGAAGTCCTTCCAGAAGCTTTTGTTCCGCTTCGGAGGTGACGGTCATCAGGTGTCCGCCCAACTGTTCGCAGTAGGCTTTCGCGTCTTCCCATACATAACCCGTGTCGAACAGTTCATAGGTATGCGTACTCGGGTCGACGGGGTCGACAGGGTCAACGGGGCCGGGGCCGGGTTCGGGTTCAGGCTGGTCAATCGGTTCAGTCGGCCATTCGCCCTTTGCGAACGGCTCAAGGTTCACGAGGCCATAGCCGAAAGCCTCATCCCAACCGGGGTCGCCCAAGTCAACTGCGGTATCCTTCAAGGCCTGCTGAATTTCTTCCGGGGTCTTATCCGGGAAACCGTATTTGAGCATAGCCGCCGCCGCCGCGACGTGCGGAGAGGCCATGGACGTACCGCTCTTCAAGGCGAATCCGCCGTTGAGCACGCTACTGTTAATCTGTACGCCGGGAGCGGCGATGTCAACCGCCTCGCCGTAGTTCGAGAAGGAAGCCTTGCTCAAAGCGCTGTCCACGGCGGCGACGGTAATCGCCGGGATAATGTGGGCGGGACAGTGTTCCATGACGTTTCCGCCGTCATTTCCGGCGGCTACCACGACCGTCACGCCCTTGCCGATGGCGTATTGAATCGCGTCGTCAAGATAATTGCTGTGTCCGCCGCCGAGACTGAGGTTGAGCACGTTCGCGCCGTTGTCCGCCGCGTAACGGATACCGAGCGCAATACCAGTGGCAGTGCCGCCGCCCGACGCGCCCAGTACGCGCACAGGCATTATCTTCAAGTTCAGGCCCGGCATACAGTCAATCACCGTGCCGATAACGTGGGTTCCGTGACTGTGCTGGTCGTTGGGGTCGTCGTCGTTTTCGATAAAGTCGAATCCCTCAACGAGATAGTCTTTGACAAAGGGATGGGTTTTCTCAACGCCGGTATCCGCGACGGCGACAGTCACCGAACGGTCATTGAGCGTCTGGAGGTACGACGCCAGAACATCGGCCTTGATTTTCGTCACGCCCCACGATTTGAAGTCCTCGTTGGCGCCCATGAAACTCGTGGAGGCCTTCGGGCCGCCTTCCAGCAGAATGTCCGGTTCGACGTACTGCACGGTAGGCAACGCGGACAAGTACGCCTCGCAGGCTTTCGCGCTCTCCTCGTCCGCAAAGCCGTAAAGAATTGAGTAGCCGCTGGACGGGTCCGTAATGACGGAAGGCTGACCGTAGGCGGACACGTCCGGGAGCGGCCCGTTCGCGCTGACTATCAGACGCCGATAGGCGTAGGGGTCGGTTTTGGCCTTCTGTTCGGTCTCTTCCAGTTCCTTTTCCGCCGCCGCGCTGAGGTACTGCGGACGGGCAATCACATTCATAAGGTTACTGCTGAACGTGGCGGGAGTTTCGTCCGTGCCTAGGTCCGGCGTTTCCTGTGATATGCGGGGTTGCTTGTAGAGCAAGGGCTTAAATTCCCCGTCCGTCAGAATCAGCCGCACAATATCGCTGTCCGCCACATTATCCAGTTCCACAGGTACGGATTCCTGCAATGTCAGCGGGCGAAATTCTTTCATTTTTCCGCCGGACGCGTAAATCACCGCGAACAAAGCGCCGCCCGACGGGACTGCCGTCAGGTTTACTTGAAATGTCATGCCAGTATCCGTGCGCGTATTGGCGACAATTTCCATGCCGGGAGATTGCGTTCCGGGGGCGGCGGTATCTTCCGCCATAGCCGCCGGGAGCAGTCCGAGCGTCACGCACAACGCGAGAAGCAAACTGAACACGCGTTTTTTCATTTTGTCATCCTCTCCTTTGTATCCTCCTTAAACAATACGGCGCGGATTCCGCCGACGGACAGTATGAAAAGTCCGTTCCGCCCGCCCCGCCTCCGGGAGAGACGGGTACGGGTTTGGAATCCGCGTCGTTTCTAATTCGTGTAAGCCGGGGTCTTACGGGAGAAGCGGGAGATTACCAGTCCTTATCCTGATAAGGCGTAGACTCAAAGCCGTCTTCCTGCAAATTGTCAACCAGAGTATCCAGTTTATCGCGCCAGAAGTTCTGGAACCACTCGGCGTCGCCGAACCAGTGCACGAGCGTGGGGCTGGTGGCGTAGTACGCCTTGATGAACAGACGGCCATACCAAGTTTCGCCCAGCACGTCGTCGCGGAATCTGCGGAGCGTCCAGACCTCGGGCGTGTCGTAGGAGCCGTACACGGACGTGGCGATATAGCACTTGGTCGGAATGAACGTGGCTTCCACCGTCACCGACGTGGCATTCTCGGGAACTGTGAAGGTGTACTCGGGAATGGGCTGTTCCGCCGGGTCTCTGTCCACATCATTGAAGATGTCCGCAACGTCGCTTGTGATGTTCCAACTGGAGAAAGCGTAGTCTCCCGACGGGGACGCTTTGACTGTTATCTCGTCGCCGGGTCTGACCGCCGTGGGGCCGTCAATCTTGCCGTTGCCGATAGTCGAATAGGTAACGGAAATCGCGCCTTTTAGCCATCCGGCGTAAATCGTCACAGGGTCTCGCGCCGGAACGGAGAAATCAAACGCGTCTTCAGGCGTGGGGGCGTCTTTCTTTTCCGTGAGCCATGCGGTGAACTCGTAGCCGTTCCGCGTGGGCTTCTCTTCGGGCGGAACAATGGGGTTGCCAACCGTCGCCTGAACTTCCGTCGTCTCCGCTTCGCCGAATGCGCCGCCGTTGGCGTCAAACGTGACCGTTACCGTCCATTTGGCGTAAATCGTCGTATCCCCGGTAATGGGAGCGTCAAAGTCAAATTCGGTCTTGTATTCCGCATCCGCATACCATCCCGCGAAAGTATGGTTATTCCAGATACGGTCGCCGAGCTTGGCGATTTTTTCTCCCGTAGTTACATAGAGCGGGTCCACCTTTTGACCGTCGTTGGTGACAAGTGTCACCGTCGCTTGTTGCCGCGTGAATGTCGCCTGAACCGTGACATCATGGTCGGGCATTGTGAACGTAACCGCGCCATTGACATCTTCGACTTTGGCGCCGTCCACCGTCACGGAGGGCGTATAGCCGTCATTTACGGTAAGGCGCGCAATGACTTCCTCGCCGGCTTGCGCTTGCGTCGACCCGGTTACGCTTCCGCCCGCCGCAGGGTCGGACGTATACGTGATGTTATAGGTTTTGGGGGCGAACGTCGCCTCAACCGTAACCGGCTTGGCGGGCATGGTGAAAACATACGTGCCGTCGGCGGCTTGCGTCAATTCCTCACCGTTCATTGTCACTTTTTCGACGCTATAGCCTGCTTTGGGCGTGACAGTAACCTTTACGGCGCTACCTTTCTTGGCTGAAGTCGGGTCGGTCTTTACCGCGCCGCCCTCCGCCGGGGTCGCGACGGAGTCGATAGTACGCGTGGGCTGGGTGAACCACGCCGTAACCGTGACGTTCTCCTCGGGCATGACGAACTTGTTGCCGTCCTTGACTTCAACGGGTTTCTCGCTCTCATCGCCCACAACAGTAAACTCGACGAAGTCATAGTCGGCATCTTCGTTGGCAGTCGCTGTCAACTCGATTTCCTCGCCTAATGCCGCTTCCGTCGGCCCATCCTTCACGCTTCCGCCGTTCGTCGGGGAGGACACATACGTGATGTTGTAGAGCTTGGCGAACGTCACCTGAACTTTGACATCGTTCTTGGGCATGGTGAACGTGACCACGCCGTTGACATCTTCGACTTTCTCACCGTCTACCGTCACTTCGAGCGGTCTGTAGCCGTCGGCTACGTCCAGATTTACGGTAACTTCCTCGTCAAATACCGCTGTCTCCGGCACGTTTACGCTTCCGCCTTCCTCAGGGTCGAGCGTATACGCGATGTTATAGGGATGTTTGACAAACTGCGCGTCAACGGTCACATTATAGGCGGGCATGTCAAACTCATACGGCGCGGCGAGAGGAGCTTGATTCAGCGTTACGAGTTGAATGTCATAGCCTTCGTCCGGCGTGACCGTCAGCTTTACGGGGTCGCCCTCATACGCCTCTTTGGGGCCGCTTACCGCGCCGCCTTCCGTTTCCTCCGGATAGGTGATGATATACGGTTCCGTCACTTTCTCCTTGAACGTCGCCGTAACCGTGACGTTCTCGGCGGGCATGGTGAACTCGTTGTTCGTGAGCGCAATGTCCCCGCTGGTTTCGCCCGTTACCTTGAGAGAGCCGTCCACATATTCAAAGTTTTCAGCGGCCTGAGGCGTCAGCGTAACCTTGTCTCCTACGGTCGCCGTATTGACGCTTTCGCCATTTATCCGGCTGACCACCCTGCCGCCGTTCTCCGGGGTGAGCGTATAATTGATGTTATACCCCTCTTTCGGGAACGAAACGCTAATGGTCACATCCTCATCAGGCATTTCAAAGGTATACGGGAAGGTATACGGGGTAGGAATAACATTGTCATTCCACTTAAGCGCATTGATGCCATAGCCCGGGTTCGACGTAACCGTCAGCGTAATGTCCGTGCCCGCAACCGCGCTTTCGGCGCTAACCTCTACCTTGCCGCCCTCCACGTCCTTCGGATACGTGATGGAATGCGGTTGCGGTTGTTCGAACGTCGCCTCAACCGTAACCGGCTTGGCGGGCATGGTGAACGTGTACGCCGTGTCATTGACTTTCGTCACTTCCACCGCCGCCGAGTCTTCCGTACCCTTGGCTGTCACCGCCGTGACATTATAACCCGTCTTGGGCGTTACCGTGACGGTTACGGAGGCATTTTCTTTGGCTGAAGTCGTCGGGTCGGTCTTTACTTCGCCGCCTTCCGTCGGACTTGCGACGGTCGTGATGGCAAATGTGTCGTCGGACTTCGGTTGAATGCGCACTGTGCAAGTCTCGCTTGCAACCGTAACTTTCTCACTGCCTTCTCCCGTGGCGCTTGTCACAAGGATTGTCAGTTCCGCCTCAACCGCCTCGGTGATATTCTCCGAAGCCTTGAAAGGAATGCTGGCAATCACGCCGTTTGTCGTCCAAGGAACTTCCGGATAACCTTCCTCGTCCGGCGGATTCACCACAAAACTTAACGCCATTCTAGAGTTCGCGCTGTCCTGACGTTTGCTCTCCTGGAACGTATAGCTGCCCGCCGCCGCCTGTTGAGCGTCCTTAAACTCTTTCCACACAGTCGCGGCGCCGGATTTGTCCTTATCCAGACTGGGAGCGCCGGAACCGGTCAGCGTTTCGGTATAGTTCACATAGAGGTTGAGCGCGTAGAGACCCGGGTTGTTTTCCAGATGCAAGTCCAGCGTCGCATTGTCGCCCGCCGTCACTGTGACATCCTTGTCCAACCATACTTTCGGAGCGGTAGCGGGGGGAGTGGCTTCCTTCGGCTGAATACGCACTTTGCAAGTATCGCTCGCAACCGTAACTTTCTCACTGCCTTCTCCCGTGGCGCTTGTCACAAGGATTGTCAGTTCCGCCTCAACCGCCTCGGTGATATTCTCCGAAGCCTTGAAAGGAATGCTGGCAATCACGCC
>JAFSOM010000580.1 GCA_017447005.1 Oscillibacter sp. | reverse complement strand
GCTTTTGCCGCGCGTGCTACGCCTGTTTCCAGAGCGGAGAATGCGTGATTCAGGATGACATGGCGGATATTCTCACACGAATGCGGACGGCGGACGTGATTGTTGTGGCGACGCCAACCTATTTTCTCACCATGAACGGAATGCTCAAAACGACTATTGACCGCTTCCTCCCGAAGTGGCGGGAATTGGGCGGACATGATGTCTACCTGATAATCACGGGCCATGACGGGAAAGAGGGGCTGAAGCTGGTCGGAGACGAGTTGACCGCGATTTTCACGGAACTGGGAAATCGAATGAAAGGCATTATCTGGGGTGAAGGCGTCTGGCAAAAAGGCGAGGTGACCTCCACAAAAGCAATGGAAGAAGCGTACCGACAGGGACGCGGAGTCTAACGTCAGAAAGCGTAAGGAGGCGTAAGCCATGAGCAAGAAACTGGTTGCATACTTTTCCGCCAGCGGAACCACCGCCAAAGTCGCAAAAGCCTTGGCGGAGGCGGCGGGAGCGGACCTGTACGAAATCAAGCCCGCCGTTCCGTACACGAGAGCGGACTTGAACTGGATGGACAAAAAGGCCCGCAGTACGATGGAGATGAACGACCGCGCTTTCCGTCCCGCCATCGCCGACCGTAACGCCCGCGTGGAGAATTACGACACGGTGTTTGTGGGCTTTCCTATCTGGTGGTACGTGGCCCCGACGATTATCAACACGTTTCTGGAGAGCTACGACTTCTCCAACAAGACGGTGATTCTCTTCGCCACGTCCGGCGGGAGCGGATTCGGACAGGCGCTCGCCGGATTGCGCGTCAGCGTCCCGGCGTCATGCGTCATCCGGGAGGGAAAGATTCTCAACGGGCGTCAGACGGCGCAAAGCCTGAGGGCATGGGTGGACAGCCTTTCCTGAAAGAGCATCCGCCGGAACAGCGCCAATCTTTGACTGTTCCGGCGGATTCCAGCCATGATGTGGAAGAACGTTTCCCGGGGGGTGATTTTCCGTGACGCTGAACCAGTGGGCAGAGAAACTGACAATCTCCTGACCTTCGACCGCAAGGCCATTGTCGCCGCGGAGCGCCCGGACATTGTTGTGGTCATGCTGACCAATGCGGACGATTATCAGACGCTTGAGTGTTCTCCGGAAGGCGAAACCCGCGTTGGAAACCAGATTATCCGGGCGGAAAAGTAAAAAAATGCCGTCCCTGTGCAGCCGTTGCATGTCCGCCGCCCCGGAAGTCCTGAAAAATCGGATTGCGGCTAACGCCTTCAAAACTGTGCGCAATCCGCGCCTGAAAGTCAGCGAGTGAGGATGGCGGATTGACCCGCTCGGCCTGCGGATTACGTTGAACGACCTGTATGACCGCTAATTGTATACGCATACCTTTTGATTGTACCTTGACAGTGGGAAAATCGAATGATATAATGCGCGAAATCGGAATTTGTGGGAGGATAAGTCTTGAATAAAATATGGTCGATACTATATGAAACGGCAAAAGCCGTCCAAAACCCGCGGGAAATTTCAAGCAGAGTATATGCTGGCGGCGTCGCGGCGGCAATAGAGACAGTTTCCGGAAAAATATATACGGGAGTATGCGTTGACACATCCTGTTCCCTTGGGATTTGCGCCGAACGGAATGCAATGTTCAATATGATAACTGACGGAGAGAGTGAAATTAGGCGCGTGTTGGCGATTATGCCGGACGGAAAGACAGCTACGCCTTGCGGCGCGTGCCGGGAATTTATGACGCAATTAATGCCCGGACGCTATCAAGAAATAGAGATTATGCTTGATTATGAGCAAGGCAAGGTAATCACTCTTGGCGAACTAACGCCGGAATGGTGGATATAAATTCGTATTTATCCCGCTTTCATCCAAAAACACCAGTCTATGAAGGGAAGGCGTCATCATGTTTTTCCGCCGTCGGCGCCGCCATTCCCGCTTGTCTTGAATGTCAGGCCGTTTCTGTTCCGAAGCGTGAAGCGTTTTTTTGTAACGCAGGCCAAGTTACGCGACCTTTGTCCGGACAGTTTCGTCACTGACGCCCGGATTTAATTTCGCGTTGAGTTCGCGGATAGTAATATCCGACTCCTCCAGAACCGTCCGACGAATATTTTCAATGTCTTCGTGGGAAAGGGAAGGCTTGCGTCCTCCGGTTCCGACCTTCAAGTCTACGGAACCCGTGTCTTTCATCCGCCGTATCAGACGATATGCGCTACTGGAACTTACGGAGTAACTCTCCGCAACTTTTCCGGCGTCCGGAAATTTCTCACAGGTCTTTACCAGTCGATTTCTCTCCTCGTCGCTCAACATTGCAATCGCCTCACGCTGATTATATCAACATCCTATCTCATTATCAATCATTTTCTGAATTGCTATAGTTTGCGCAATGTTAGCGCTCATGTGTTTTCCTGCCGGGATGTTCGCCACATTGCTTTGGTGACTATTTGACTACCGCCCTGATTCCTGACTACCGCCTAATCGTAATGAGGGCGTATCAGAAACTGAAGTTCGAATTCTTGACGACGTTTTGCAGGTTCGTCAAAAGCTGATTGAAACTCGTTGCGGCGGGGCTGACAGGGGCGGCTACAATGCCGTTGGCGTTTTTGAACGCGTTAATGCAAACGAGGAAGAACAGCGCGAGCGTATAGAGCGCCATGATAATCGCGGCGAACGCGGACGGCGCAATCTCCCGACAAAACGGGTTAGCGGACTTCCCACGCGTCCGCCTCCCATGGGGAGAGGCGCAGGACGGGAGAAAACGCCGGGTTTCCGACATTAGAAGTCAGAAGTTGCGCTTCAACGGGCGCCGGGGAGAGTTCCGGCGCAAATTCCCGCGCCTTCCCGGACAGATTGCATACGACAAGCAAGCGTTTTCCGTCGAGTTCGCGGACATAGGCGTAAATATCGGGGTCGTCGGGGGCGATAAGCCGATACGCGCCGTAAACAATCAAGTCTTTCCATTCGCTCCCGCGCCGTAAGGCAATCAGGCGGCGGTAGTAGGAAAATACGGAATCCGGGTCGTCGACTTGCGCAGCGGCGTTGATTTCGCGGTAGTTCGGATTGACCATAATCCACGGTACGCCTGTCGTAAAGCCCGCGTTTGGGGAATCGTCCCATTGCACAGGCGTGCGGGCGTTGTCACGGCCCTTGTAGGCGATACAGTCCAGCAGTTCCGACGCCTCCCGGACGCCGCTTTCCGTCAGTTCGCGGTAGGCGTTGAGCGATTCGATGTCGCGGTAGTTCTCAATCGGGCCGAACGGACAGTTTGTCATGCCGAGTTCCTCGCCCTGATAGACGTAGGGCGTACCCTTCTGGAAATGCAACATGGTCGCAAT
>JAFSOM010000579.1 GCA_017447005.1 Oscillibacter sp. | reverse complement strand
GACGCGAAGTAATCGCCGCCCGTATACGCCGCCGCGCCCGTGACCAGTCCCGCGCCGTTGGACGTACCCGTGACCAGTCCCGCGTCGCCCGTACCCGCGACGGCGTCCGTACCCGTCAGCGCGGCGTCGTTGGCGGACGCGTCCGGGACGTTCGCGGCGTCGGCGGCGTTCGCGTCGGCGTCGGACAGCGGCACGGCCTGCGCGTCGGCGCCGGAGACGAGCGTCGCCTCGCCCAGTAACTTTGTTTCAGCGTCCACGGCGTCGGCGTCGAAGGTCTCGAAACTCCCGGCGTACTTCCAGTTCAGCGCGACCGCCGCGCAGACTAAGACGACCATCGTACCCACGACCGCGTTACGTTTCCATTTGGCTTTCATCGGATTTTTCCTCCTCCAGACGACTACTGACATTTTACCACCGCCACCCGATTGGCGGGGAGACCTGTCAGGGCGCTGACGGCCTCCGTCACCGCCAGCCGTACCGCCGGACTGTCCCCGCCCTCGCAGACGACCAGCGCCCCGCGGTACGTCGGAGAGCGCGTCGTCGTCACGATGACGCTCTCGCCGTTGGCGGTATCGGTCAGGACGGTCTCCGAACTTTCCGAATAGGCGTCCCCTTGAGAAGAGACCCGGCGATTGCTCGCCAATGTCCGGCTCCCGTCGCTCTCGACCGTCAGCAGTACCCACACTTCCCCCACGCCCTGTATTTTGCTTAAGGTCTCGCGCATTTCCTCCTGTAAGTCCCGGCCCGGCGTTGACCCCGACGCGCCGCGTGACGCCGTCGCCTGCGTTTCCGTCGTCGTGACGGCCTCCGCGCTGACCGTCCGGTTTCCCGTCGGCCATAACATCAGGCCCGCCCCCAGCGCCATGACCAGTATCGCGTATCCGTACTTGTCCCATACCGCCCGCACTCCTTTCGCGTCCATGGCAATCCGCCTTCTCCGGTAAAATCTCCGCTATACTCTATGCGTCAGGCGCGGCCCGTATGACAGCTTTCCGACGCCCCGGATTATTACAAGCAGACATCCGGACGAAAAACCCCTCCCCCTGTCCCCCTTCCCTTTCAGGGGCGTTTTTTTACCCCTCCCCCTGTCCCCCTCCCCTTTCAGGGGCGGGGGTACGCTCCCATATGCGCGAAATCTTCAAAATTGGTTTTTTAGCGCCTTTTCGACTGAAATTTATTTGACTATCGACCTTTCGGATTCCGTTCCCCCGTCCCTGAAAGGGAAGGGGGACAGGGGGAAGGGTTCGATTGTACGCAACTTGCCAACGATTCCTACACGCATACAATTTTTCGCAACCTGTCAAACGACGCTTGACAGCGCGGCGCGAAACGGGTAAACTAGCGCGGAATCACATTGACAGGAGGATTTGTTCCTATGCGTACCCCTGAACCCGCGTTAGGCGAAAGCCGCGCCGCGATTAGCGCCCGTCAGATTGCCAAGGCCGGACTGATTGCCGCGCTCTACGCCGTCCTGACGGTTTTCGTACCCGTCCCGCAGTACGGCGGCGTACAGTTCCGCGTCGCCGAGGCCATGACCGTATTGCCGTTTCTGTTCCCGGAGGCGATATTCGGTCTGACCGTGGGATGTTTTATCGCCAATCTGTTTTCGCCGTTCCTGCTCGACTGCGTGATTGGCACGTCCGCCACGTTACTGGCGGCCTTGTGGACTTCCCGCATGAAAAACCCGTTATTGGCCCCTATGCCGCCCGTGGTCTGCAACGCCGTGATTGTCGGCGCGGAAATCGCGTGGTTCGCCGCGCAGGACGGAGAAAATTTTCTCCGCGCTTGGCTTTTCAACGGCGTCACCGTGGGATTCGGCGAACTGCTCGCCTGTTACGCCCTCGGACTGCTCCTCTTGCGGACGCTTTCCCGCGTCACGTCGCATAAGGGATAAAACGCGCAAAAAGACGGCCCGGAAGCCTGTTTTCCTGACAGGGATTCCGGGCCGTTTGGCGTCATGCGCCGCGCTCCTGTAACGAGTAGAGCGCCGCGCCAATCGCCGTGGCGAAGGTCGCGTTTTCCGGGATGATGTAATGAATGCCGTAGAGCCGCTCGAAGTTGCGGAAATTCTCCTCCACCTGCGGCAACGTCGTCATGGAGCCGATAAGCGCCGCCGTTTTCGTGCCGCAACACCGACACGCCAATACCGTCATCGTACCGATAGCCTGTAGGACAAGATTCACCGTCCCGGCGGCTAGGTCGGCGGGCGTGGCGTCCTCGGCTAAGTTGCCGTAGTTCGCCGCCGTCAAGGTGGGGTCAAGCGTCACGGCGGGATTGCGCGTCAGGTCTTTTATCGTCAGGTCGACGCGGCTTAAATCGCCCTGCGCCGCCAAACCCTTAATCGTGCCGAAACGCTCCATTCCCACCAGTTTCTTACACAGTCCGCCCAGCGTCCCGCCGCCGATACCGCTCCCGCAAAGATGTTCGACGCGCTTGCCGCGTTCGGCCCACAGGAACGCCGTACCCGTGCCCATGGACACCACCAGCGCGGATTGCTGTCCGGACAGCGCCAGCGCGCCCGTACCGCTCGCCGAAAACTCGTCCACGCGGCAGGTCGGCAGGCGAAAAATATTGCCCTCCTCGTAACTCGCCCCGACGCCCGTCAGCACGACGCGCCGCACGTTCTCCAGCGTCAGGCCGTTTCCGCTCAGGTAGTTGCCTAACGCGCCGTATAAACTCGTCAACGGGTCCTCCGCCTTGGCGCGTAACATCGACAACACGCTCCCGTCCTCGCGCAAGCCTACCACTTTCGTAGTCGAGCCGCCGACATCAATGCCTAGTATTACATCCATCGCGTTTCCCTCCTTTTGGGGTTGCGCTTCCATGATACGGAAAGAACCGCCGCCTGTCAAGCGCCGAACGCGAAAAAGTATCCGTG
>JAFSOM010000578.1 GCA_017447005.1 Oscillibacter sp. | reverse complement strand
GATGTCGTCCAATTAAATACTGTTCGGCCTTCTGGATTGGCACGATGAACGGTAAGTTTTGGGCCGACTAAATCGATGCTAACAGGAACAACATTTCCCATTTGAACTTGTTCCCCATTTACTGCATCAACATATGCTTCGTAATATCCCTCAGATAAGTCAACGCTACACTCAGTACCTGTAAAATCCGCGCTATAAATAAGCTCTCCTTCCCAATATTTATCCCGGAATATCTTCAGAGAGTAATGGTTCGCTCCCTCCGAAACTGTCCACGAAAATACGGCTTGCCCTCCCGGATTGGCACGATGGAAGGTCAATGTTGGGCCAACTAATGGTTTCGGCCCGATGTCCTTAACATGAATAAACCCCGTAAAACTTGATGCTACTACGGTCCTTGTGCCAAATCTGCCCGGATTGCTAAGGCTGTAATTGTATTCCTCTATCGTGACATTTCCACCATTAACTGCGGAAACCCACGCCACATGACCATAGTCTCCAGCATTTGACCACGCGATAGAACCTACAGCAGGACTGCTGTTTACAGCGAAGCCCATAGACTGAAAAGCTGTTCCCCAATATTTGGCATGTGCGAGTTTTTTGCCATATTCATTTATACTATCTTGAACAGTATTGCTGATGTTATGAGTAATGCCGTCAACCGTAACGTACCAGTTATGCAGAAATACACCGTTACGGCTTTCCATACACCATGCTACAAACGATGTACATTCGCGGTTATAGAAATTCCACCTATCCACCACTGCATCCTTCGCAGGCTCTTTGTAATTCGCGGGATAGTCATCGCCCCGGTCACTTGCCGCTTGAAGCGTCGCCAATAGGTCATCCTCTCCCTCCGCCAAAGTAGGGAACGGCAGGATGAACACGCATAGAACGAACGCCACGCAAAGGGACAGTATTCGTTTTCCCATAGGCATTACCTCCCCGTTTTGAAACGATAATAAAGTGTACGTTCTTGTAATGGGAAATCGAACATTTTGACATTCATTCTTTGGTGAAAATCCCATGAAATTTGATATTGACAACTCTACGGATTTGTGCTATATTAGCAATAAGTTTTTGCTTTGGCTTTTTTGTAAGAACGTACACGTTTCTGTAAAGCGGGTCACTTTTAACAAAGTGGCTTTTTTGTTTGCCCTGTGCTGGGCGTCACCGTGGCACGTTACAGCGTCACGCGCCGTCACGATACCAGCGTCACATTCACGGATTGGTAGCGGTTGTTCGTAATTTGATGGCGGCATCATGTCCGCGCATGACCTCACGTCGGCGTGTCGCCACTCTCTGCGCACCTGCGCCGCCGCGTCCGTGACGGTCATAACGTGCGTCACGCGCCCAGCGTCACGTTCGCGGATTGGTGGCGGTTGTTTGCAATCCGATAGCGACGCCGCGTCCGTCGCATGACCTCATGTCGGCGTGTCGCTATTCTGCGGCGCACCCACGCCAGCGTGTCCACGACGGTTCATATTGGCGTCGCGCGTCCAGCGTCACCGTTCGTGATTTGATATAGTAATCCTACTTGACGGCATGGTTTGAATAATATATACTATAGTGACAGAAAGGATGGGATAGATATGGCGACGAGCGAAGATTTAAGAATGGCGGCGGTAAAGCATTATCTGGGAAGCGGCGCGACGTTGGCTGAAACCGGGAAAATTTTCGGCGTAAGCGCGACCTCCGTTGAACGGTGGGTTGACCGATATGAGGCGACAGGAAGCGTGGCTGACAAGCCGTTAAACAGAGGATTTAAGAAAATTGACCCTGACAGATTGAGAGCGTATGTGAAGGAACATCCGGATGAAACGCAAAAGGAAATAGCGGTTGTGTTCGGATGTTGTAATCAGGCTGTCAGCAAAGCGCTCAGGCGGCTGAATATCACGCGCAAAAAAAAACGCTCCGTTACAAAGAGCGGGATGAGGAAAAAGTAACGGAATATCAGGCGGAACTTGAAAAAATTCCGCCTGAATCGCGGACTTATCTGGACGAAATGGGCTCCGATTCCTGCTATCACAGGGAATATGGGTACGCTCCGCGAGGGGAAAAGGTCATCGGCGAAGTTTTCGGGAAGAAATTCGCCAGGACAAATCTGGTTGCCGCCAAAATCGGCAACCGTCTCATCGCGCCGATGTACTATGAACAGAATACGGATTCCGCCGTTTTTGAAGTCTGGTTTGAACGACGCCTTATGCCTCTTCTCTCTCCGGGGCATGTCGTGATTATGGATAACGCGTCGTTTCATCGGAAAGAGGAACTGCGCAAAATCGCCGCGCGTTATCAGGTTCGCGTTCTGTTTCTTCCTCCATACTCTCCTGACCTCAATCCCATCGAAAAAGTATGGGCCAGTATCAAACGCTGGCTCAAAAGCCATATGCGCGAATATGACTCTTTTGAGGACGCTCTGGAGGCGGCTATCGATTTCTATTCTTAAGTAGGATTACTATAGCGGTTGTTCGTGTTATGATAGCGGTAGCGTATCCGCGCACGACTTCATGTCGGCGTGTCGCTACTCCCCGACGCACCCGCGCCGCCGCGTCCGTAACGTGCGTGTCGGCGTCACGCTGTCACGACAGGCCCGCCGTCACGTTCATGATTTGAAAGCGGTTGTTCGTGTTATGATAGCGACACCATGTCCACGTACAACCTCGCGTCGGCGTGTCGCCACTCTCCGCGCACCTGCGCCGCCGCGTCCGTGACGTTCATAGCGTGCGTCACGCGCCCAGCGTCACGTTCGCGTTTTGATAGCGGTTGTTCGTGTTATGATAGCGGTAGCGTATCCGCGCACGACCTCATGTTAGCGTGTTGCCATGCTGCGGCGCACTCGCGCCAGCGTGTCCGTGACGTTCATATTGCCGTCACGACGCCCAGCGTCACGTTCGTGTTTTGATAGCGATTATTCGTAATCTGATAGCGGTAGCGTATCCGTACATGACTTCACGTCGGCGTGTTGCCCCCGACGCACCCGCACCGCCATCTCCGTGACGTGCGTGTCAGCGTCACGCTGTCACGACAGGTCCGCCGTCACGTTCGCAGTTTGGTAGCTGTTGTTCGTGATTTGATAGTAGCTCCGTGTCCGCGCCTGCCCTTGTGTCGGCGTGTCGCTACTCCCCGCGTACCCGCGCCGCCGTGTCCGTGACGTGCGTGTCGGCATCACGCGCCCGCCGTCATGTTCACGGAATTGTGGCGGTTGTTCGTAATTTGATAGCGGCACTGTATTCGCGCACGACCTCATGTCGGCGTGTCGCCGCTCCCCGACGCGCCCGCGCCGCTGTGTCCGTGACGTGCGTGTCAGCGTCACGCGCCCAGCGTCACATTCGTGATTTGGTAGCGGTTGTTCGTGTTATGATAGCGACGCCATGTCCACGCATAACCTCGCGTCGGCATGTCACTACGCCCTGCGCACCCGCGCCGTCGTGTCCGTGACGTTCTTGTCGGCGTCACGCGCACAGCGTCACGTTCGCGGATTGGTAGCGGTTGTTCATATTCTGATAGCGGTAGCGTGTCCGCGCATGACCTCGCGTGGGCGTGACGCCACTCCCAGCGCACCCGCGCCGTCGTATCCACAACGTTCATATTGCCGTCACGACGCCCGGCGTCACGTTCGTGTTTTGATAGCGGTTGTTCGTATTCTGATAGCAGTAGCGTGTCCGCGCATGACCCCACGTCGGTGCCTCGCCCTCCTGTGACGCACCCGCGCCGACGTATCCGCGACGCTCCTGTCGGCGTCACGCGCACAGTGTCACATTCATGATTTGATAGCGTTTGTTCGCATTCTGATAGCACTGCCGTGTCCATGTCTACACTCATGTCGGCGTGTCGCCGCTCCCTGACGCACTCGCGCCGCCGTGTCCGTGACGTGCGTGTCAGCGTCATGCGCCCACCGTTACGTTCGTGATTTGATAGCGGTTATTCGTACTTCGATAGCGGCACTGTGTCCACGCCTAACCTTATGTTGGCGCATCGCCACTCCCCACGCACCCCTGACGCCGTGTCTGCGATGTTCATATTGCCGTCACCCGCCCAGCGTTACGTTTGCGGTTTGATAGCGATTGTTTGTGTTATGATAGTGGTATCGTGTCTGCACATGACCTCGCGGGGGCGTGTCGCCACTATCCGCACACCCGTGCCGCCGTGTCCGCGACGTTCCTGTTGGCGTCATGCGTAACCATACGAATCAATGAACGTCAGTTATAATTCAGTGATATTATTCGCTCTGGAGTGAACAACTATAATGAAGCCGTGAACTTCAAATTATTTTCGCCATAAACATGAGATATTTTCGAGTTTTATGATTTTTACAACTATTTTCAGCGCATAAAAATTTCAAAAAGGTCTTGACACGCCCTGCGTTATAGTGTATCCTAATAGTTTGGACAAAGTGTCAGGCATATATGGACAGACGCGGCGCGACAGTGACGCCGTGACCGAAATCACGTAACAGGTCAACGCGTGATTTCAAATATTTCGAGTAGAAATAGGAGGTGATACCATTGAAACGTAGTGAAAAACGCAACCAACAGCCCGAATATGAGCCTGTGAGCCTGTACGACATCTACGAGCCGAGAGACACCTACCCGGAGGACACGGAGCAAGACGCGGACTGCGGCGTCCTGCCGGGGCCGGATTATCCGTTCCATGACATTGTGGAGCGCGTCATCGGCGGCGTGACGTACATCGTCAGCACGGAATGCGCCGGGAAGGAGCTTGTGGGGAATAAGCTCAAGCGTCTGATTTCGTCGGACAGCGAACAATGCGCGTGAATCCGCGAACGCGCAAGTCAACGCGGCCTCAAAAGTATGCGTACCGCACGGCAGCGCGCGTACTTTTGGGAACGCGTCATTTTTTTCACGAGGAGGAAGATTTGTACGTGACAAATGACGAAAACTGTGGTATGATAACGCCATCTACCACCATACTATTGGCTGATTCGCTTGAAAAGGAGGACAACATGGCGAATCAGCGGAAAATCACCATCCTGTACTGCCGCCTCAGCAATGAGGACGCGCTGGACGGGGAGAGCAACAGCATCGCAAACCAGAAAGCAATCCTTGCCAGATACGCGGCGGAGCATGGCTTCACGAACACGCGGACGCTGGTCGATGACGGCTACTCCGGCACGAATTTCAACCGCCCCGGCTTTCAGGAGGCCATTTCTCTT
>JAFSOM010000577.1 GCA_017447005.1 Oscillibacter sp. | reverse complement strand
GTTTAAGAAATTCCAGCAACCGCGTTGAGAAGGAAAACGATTTGGTTGTTGCCCAACGCCAAAAGCATAACGGCATGAGTTGGTCAACGACCGGAAGCGGCGCGTTGGCTCAGGTTGCCGCGCTTTCTATCAATGGAGAGCCTCATAACTGGTTGCTGACTAATTATTTGCCCTCCATTTCAAATCGTTCCGCTTAAATGTTCAACCGCTCAGGTGGAATTTTTTCCATATCGAAAAACGTTGTGTACTTCTCCTTGTCCTCCTCAATGAGCAGATTGTCAAGGCGGCTCTGTGCGTAAGCGAGAATCGTATTGCCCGCGTAGTCGGACGGGTAGAGGTCGCCGCCGCGGATGTCCTCGATTCTTCCGGTGGTCATATTGGAGCGGATAACCGTCAGACTTTCGTCGGCGATAGCGTTGAACTGTTCCATCATGCTGTTGTGAATCGTCTGTTCCCGCTGACGGTCGCGCTGTTCCCGCACAACGTCGGTCATATCGGTTTTCAGCAGGAGATAGAAACGCTTTTCCCTGTCCACGGCGTAGTACATAAAACGCTTGTGATAAGTTTCCCCGTCCATTTCACAGGTCACGTCCACGGTATAAGGTTCGCTTTCCGTGAGGCTTTTTTTCTATGGCGTCCAGCGAGAGCGCCGCCTGAACCGCCGCCTTTTCCTCCGCCGTACCCGGCACGACCGGCAACACCTGACGGTTGATATAGTCCATGTATACGCCGTTCCGCTCTTTCGGAAAGATACTGCCCTTGGCGATGTTCGCCGCGTCCCCGAAAGCCACGCCGTAGTAGCCGCTGACGATATAGGTTATCATGTCGTACTGCTGGGCAAGGACTTTCTCATCCAACACCTGATTGACCATTTCGGTATTGTATTCCGTCTCCACGCCCACGGCGATTACGTCGCCCGTCACCGGGTTGCGGCTGGCGGAGCCGGAGAACTTCACAAAGCATTGGCGGCCCGACTGCCGGCGGCAATAGCCCACAAAGGTAGCCGGCCCCTGTCCGCTGCTCGTGCGCTCCAGAAGTTTGTCCAGCGCGAAAGTTTCCTCGTATTTTTCCCGTTCGCCCTTCACCAGAAAGCTTTCCGAACGCACTCTGGCGCTTTCGGCGATAGAGCCTCCCGCGTAGTCCGTGTCGTAGAGGTCGCGCCCGCGTGATTCCTCGATAAGCCCGGTGGTCAGGTTGGTACGCTGTACGGCAAGGCTTTCATCGGCCATGGCGTTGAACTGGTCAAGCATACTGTTATACGCCGCCTGCGTCTGTTCCCGCTCCCCCTGCTCCCGGATAACGTCGGTGATGTCGGATTGGAGCATGATATAGAATTTGGTTTCCCTGTCCACGGCGTAGTAGGTGAAACGTTTGTGGAAGGTTTCGCCGTCGATTTTACAGGTAACGTCCGCCGTATAGGATTCTTCATGTTCCAGTTTTTCCGCGAAAGCGCCCGGAGAGAGGGCTTTTTCCACAACCTCCCGCTCTTTCTCCGAAACGGCGGGGAGAATCCGCTCCCGGATATAATCCATATAGATTCCGTCCCGCTTTTTGGGGAAAATGCCGCCCTTTTTCATCTTGTCGGCGTCCCCGATGGAAACGCCGTAGGTCTCGTCAACGATATAGCAAACCATATCGTACTGCTTCGCCAACACTTGTTCGTTAAGCACGTCGCTGACTTTCTGCGTGTTATATTCCGTCTCGACGCCCAGCACAATGACATCTCCGGTCACGGGGTCTTTGCGCATAGCCGCGGAATATTTGATAAAGCACTGCCGCCCCGACTGCCGCCGGGAGAAAATCACCAGCGACGCGGGGCCTTCCCCTAAGTAATACTTTTCCTTCAAGCGTTCCAGATTGAACACTTTCGCGTAAGTCTCCCGGTCCGACGCCACGGGCATATTCGCCATACGGATGTTTATCAGGTCCGAGATAGGCGCGCCGACTTTGTCCACGTCGTACAGGTCCGTGCCGTGCACCTCCTCCACGACGCCTTTCGTCAGGTTCGAGCGCAACGCGGCAAGGCTTTGACTGGAAAGCGCGTCCAGTTCCCGGTTTAGTTCCCGGTACATTGCCATTGTCTGCTGTTGGCTCTGTTTCAACTCCGTCACGTCGGTATAAGTACAGTAGGCGTACTGCTCCCCGCCCTCTTCCACAAAGGCATAGTGGATATTTACCCAGATTTCATTGCTTTTCAGCGTTGATTTGCGAATGCTCAGGCTGTTGGAGCCGTCCCGGGTGACGTGGTTTTTGAACAGGTAGCCGACCGCGTCCTTGTCGTCGGGATGAACGGCGCTGGTCACTTCCCCGCTTTCGTAACGGATACACGCCTCGCAGTCGCCCTCCATCATTTCCGCGTATTCCCGGGAGCACCAGATAGGGCGGTAAGAGCCGTCAACGTCCACCCGCATGAGCACGGAGTTATTATCCAGCGATTCAAAGAGCCTTTCATAGAAACCGGTTTCAAAATTCAACATAGGAATATAGCGCCCCTTTCTGCTGCTTACCGCCGATACATATGGGCTTATCAAATCGCCGTCGCTGTTTGCGGGCGCCGCCGTTCCGCCATGTGATATGGACTGACGGAGCGGAATGTAGTCCCAATCCGCTCGATAAGCGCTGATACATACCAATAAATGCGATAGGATATTCACGGTTTCCAAGTTTTTTTGAGACAAAGAGGGCGGAGCGTCAGTCAAAGCGCGATGGAACGAATGACGCCGCCCGAACAAACTGCCCGGAAAGAGGCGGTTCACATCCTGTTATTATACACCAAAAACAGCGCGATTGCAAGCGGCGGAGACGGTTTCCGGGGATTTTTTCGGAAACATGGAATCCCCGGAACAACGTCTTCCTTGCATTAGGCCTTCCGTAGCCGCATGGAACGGGGTTTCCGTCTGCGAAGTTTCACGCGTCAGCATTTGCAATCCGCCCGTAACGCCGGGTCACGTCGGAGATATTCTGACGGAGCGCGTCGGAGAGCGATTCGTCCCGAACGCGCCACAGCCAGTTTTCGCCCACGCTGGAAGGGCGGTTCATCCGGCACGAGTTGTCAAGGCCCATATAATCTTGTAAGGGAATTACGCACAGCCGCGCCGGACTGCTCATCGCCAGCGATACGAAAGGCCGCACGAGTTCCGCGTCCGGCGTGTAGTAGTCGC
>JAFSOM010000050.1 GCA_017447005.1 Oscillibacter sp. | reverse complement strand
TCGCCGAAACGGGCAATTTAAGTAACAGCCCCGGAAGCCTTGATTTGCAAAGTTTCCGGGGCTGTTTTAGTATGAAAATGGAGAAAATACCTCAATTTCCGTCCGTTTCGATAAATTGTCAATTTGAAGCTATGTTCACTAAAAACCAGTCCCGTGGACTATATAATGCACTCAATCGGCTTGCGGGAGATTAAGACGTTCCATATCATGTCGGATGATTTCGTGTTTGTCAATCAGGTAATTTCTCCCAGCGAGGTATTGAATCTGATTGTATGGTATTATTGTCTTCAATAGCTCATGTCATGGTATTGCGAATCTGGTCACATAGAATTTCGTATGGAGTTTGAAATCTGTCGCGCTGTGTCAATTTCTTGCGTCACTGTTATGAATATCAACCTTGGCAGTGGGGCATTAGCAACTTTCTCAAAAGTAAAATCATTTACTTAAAATCCCCCTCCCCTCTCCATTTTCTCTTTCAAGGACGGGGAGGGGATTTTATACGGCAGAATACCTATTGTTCATAGGGAACAGTTCCATACTCTACAGATTCTTTGTTCAGTATACCATACCTTGATTCAAATTTCAAGCGTTATTTTCAAGAAGTCGGCGTCGGGTTGTTGCGGAACTTTCCGAATCATTTGAAATGCCCATAAGAATTGCTTTCAAAGAGAGTCAATTCAAATAATTCGGAAAGTTTTGAAATAATCCGACGCCGACTTCTAAAAGGATTTTAATAAAAGGATAAGTCGCGCCCCGTTGGGGCGCGATTCCTTTCTGTTTTGTAAAAGGAAAATTTGCGGATGGACGGAAAAAGCCTTCCTTAAAAACGTGGAGGGCGTCCGGGTATCCCTTTCCGGGACGGACACCCGGATGCCCGACACTTTGGTGATTTTGCACAAAGAAAAACATAATATATCATTGAGGCCGATTTTGTGCATATTATACACAAATCTGCTGAAACTCCCTTGACATTTGCGTGAGAGAAATCGTATAATGTCTCATAATCGTTCCTCCGTCTCTTTCAGGGACGAGGGCAGAGGAAAGGGAGTTACCTCCATCCGCACAGGTAGAAACTTGTGCCTGAAAAAGCACCTTTATAGGGAGCGTAAAAAGTATCGCTAAAAGGAAACTTAAAAAATCCTTTGCAATATTTGATTTCAGGTATTGAGTGTTTGTAAAATAAAAATGGGTTATACTTATGCGGGATGGAATTATTTAGGAGGCAACGATTATTGTGATTACACTTGACTTGGATAACTCTACCGATGAAGCCGTCTATGAGGCTTTTGGAGTAGACGGAAACGAGAGCGAGGCCCTGAATGATAACTACCTTGAACTCTTTGAGTTGATTGGTCGTGACGGTATGCTGAAACTTTTCAAGTATTTCCGTGGCGATAAGATTGACTGTCCCATGCGTCTGTACCGTCCTGAGTTTATTGCAGACTTGGCAAAACAGACTACCGACCGTCGTGAACGTGCCAAAATTGCCAGAGCCGGAGGATATACGGTCAAATTCATTGAAGGTATTCTTCGGAAGCGTCGGGATGAGGGAGAGAACGAACCGGACAACCAGTAGCGTTTCCCTTATCATTGGTCATATGCCACGGACAAGCGCCAATCAGAAGGAGGCTATCAATGGACATCAGAAGTTTACTTCAAAAACTGTTCCACTGGATGACCATTCGTCCCACTTCCGAAACCACTGACGGCAACAACGACTTCACAGGAGGAAATGTCATGAATGAGGAAAAAACGGTTCGTTTGAACATTGGGGACAAGGAGTGCCGGATTGTTCCCTACGAATCCCCGATTGCGCCCGGATTCGCGCAATATTATAAAAAGCTGGAACTTTCTCCGGCTGAACAGATGCGGATGTGCGAATTTTTCAATAAGATTTCCGCTCAGATGGGAACCGAAAACTCAAATCGGGATTACTATGTCGCCGAATGGCCTGACGGATTTCCCAATGTCCTGCCCCCTCTCACGAACGGGAGCGACGCTATCGGCGCGTTGGTCAATGCGGGTGGAAGCGCTACTCCGACCGCTTTGGCGTATTCGCTGGTTCAGGTCGCATTTTCGTTGCTGTCCCTTATCGCACGGGTTTTTCTGTGGGAAATTGTGGAGCAATTGGCTGTCATTAACCGGAAACTTGATGAGATTCTGGGCTTTCTCTACGGCGACAAAAAGGCCGAGCTTCTGGCCGCGATTAACTTTACCCGTTACGCCTACGAGAATTTCTCTTCCATTATGGAGCATGAAGGACAGCGGAACGCGACGATTGCCAGTCTTCAAAGCGCACGTATGACCGCCATGCAGGATGTGGAGTTTTATCTTTCACAGTTAAACGCCGTCGTATCTGTGGACACGAGTAAAAAATTTCATCGTAAAGAGGAGGAAATTCGAGGGAGCGTCGAAAAGGCAATCAAAATTTCCGAATGTTTGGAGTTGTCCATTCAGCTTTGCATAAGCGCGAATTTGATGGAGATTTACTATTCGCAGAATTACGACCCCAAGCATTTGCGGTATATGGAAACCGAAGTGGAGAACTACATCAGCCGCTATGAAAAGCAGACGATTGCCGATTTCAGCTCGCTGAAAAATTCCCTTGCCGGATTGCGCGTAAGGAAAAAGGAGCAGGAGGCGGTAGGTGCTTTGATTCAGCGGGTTGAGCGGCAACTTGACGAGCTGATGAACGGTAAGGCCGACCAGTTAAAGGCGGAATTGAAGAAAGCCTTACATGCTCTCCAGAAGAAAACGGAATGCTGTATCGGCGCGGACGGAACGACCTATTTGAAAACCGAGGACTGAGCCAATGTCATTAACTTAGGCCGTTCCCCAATCCCCTCCCCCTGTCCCCCCTCCCCTTTCAGGGGGGACGCTGGAATTTTCGGGAAAGTCCCCCTGAAAGGGGAGATTTAGGAAAGTAAAGCTGATAAAGTTAATGACATTGGGATTGAGCGCCGTTTGAAGTTCAGCAAATCGAAAGTGACCGCCTGCGCGGACAGGCGCAGAAAGGAAGGATGACGATGGCCTCCATTAACATTGACGTTAGTACGCTGATTGAGTTCCTCACGGCCCTGCTCCAGAAAGACAAGGCGAAAGCCGAGGCAGACAAGGCGAAAGCCGAGGCAGACAAGGCGAAACAACAGGCGAAAATCGCCATTGAAAGGCTGAAACAGCAGGAAAGGGAGAAACAACGGGAGGAGCGGAGGAGGAAAGAGGCGGAACGGAAACGGGAGGAGGAGGCAAAGCGGAAACGGGAGGAAGAGGCGAAGCGACAGGCGGAGCGGAAACGGGAACAGGAGAAAAAAGAAAGGGAGAAGCAACAAGCGGAGCGGAAACGGGAAGAGGCGAGGCGACAGGCGGAGCGGAAACGGGAGGAGGAGGCAAAGCGGAAACGGGAGGAAGAGGCGAAGCGACAGGCGGAACGGAAACGTGAGGAGGAGAAGCGACAGGCAAAGGCCGCCGCCGACAAAGCTAAGGAGCAACAGCAGGACAAGAAAAAGTAACCATCCCCGGACACAGCGTTTTGTCAGGGGAGCGGAGAACTTTCTGTAAATGGAGGCCGCCATGCGTAAGAAACTGAAAAAGATTCCATATGATTTGGTGTCCTATATCCAGATTGAGACGGAAGCGATTCGGGACGCCAACGATAAGATGATGATTTCGTCTTACTGTCTCAGCAAACTGGAACTCGTCAACTGGTATCTGGAACTGCTGGAAGTCGGCTCCAAGAAGTACATCGTCCCGCAGAGCAGGGAACATCTGGAAATGGTCAGAGACCAGCTTATGGCCTGTCATAAGGCTATTATGAGCGTGAAAATCACCCCTCCGAACGAGCGTCCGCTGATTCGCGTAACCTATCCGAAAGGATACGAAGGATAGGGGATATTACAAGAGGCGGTTGTCGTTGCGGGTTATACGCTACGGGTGAATGTCGGCGTAAAATTTCCGTTGGGGGCGGTCGGGGGGCGTTCCGTAGGCGCACCGAAGGCCTTGCGCGGAGCCGGGACTGATTGAAAGTGGGTGATAAACGGAATTTGCTGAGATTAGAGTACAAGCCATGTTGCTAAAGAGAAAGCGAGGACTTTATGAAGCGTATCCTGATAAAACTGGCACGGCGGACAATTCCGCTTGCGTTTCTGTGCGCTTTCCTGTGCGTAAGCGCGGCGGCCTTGGAAAATCCGTTCTCCGATGTCCGCAGAGACGCGCCCTACTATGACGCGGTGATGTGGGTGCTGGAAACCGGCGTGACCGCCGGAACCAGCTCGACCGCGTTCTCTCCCGCCGCGACTTGCAATCGCGGTCAGGTGGTGACGTTCCTTTGGAGGATGGCCGGACAGCCGGAAGCTGCCTCGGACTACAATCCCTTTTCTGATGTCGGACGCTCATCGTTTTGCTACAAGGCCGTGCTGTGGGCGGTTCAACAGGAGATTACCAACGGCACGACCGATGACACATTCTCTCCGGGCAACCTCTGCACGTATGCCATGTGCTGACGTTCCTTTGGCGCTACGTGGGAACGCCCGAAGCGGCGGGAAGCGGCGCGTATGCGGGCGCATGGTACGCCGATGCGCTGGCGTGGGCGAACGAGAACGGGATTCTCAAAGGCGCGTCCTTCACGCCCACGAATCCCTGTCCGCGTTCGGACATTGTCTCGTTTCTCTACCGCTGGGCGCGTCCGGCGAGCCTGTCACGGTATCCCGGACTGGCCGTGGACTTGACCCCCATCCCGGAAAGCGAACTGAGCGGAGGTTGCCGAATCGCGGAGCTTAAGTTCGATTTGGAATATCAGCTCGATGGAGGAGAGGATAAGTTTGGGCTTTTGTTCGTGATTCAAAACGCTTACAATGGGGATTTTATCGCGGGATGCGAACACGCCGGAGTGAACTTCTACCGGAGTGACTCCTATTCGGACGGCGAATTTGCAGTCGGCTTTTCCCGCGTGGACGGCGTGATTTATCTGGACTGTTATTATGACGATATCCACTTGGACAAGGTTCCCCTTCTTTCCTATGAAGACGCGTTCAAAGATTCGGACACGGACGATGTTTCGGCAGGTGAGCAAGTCGGCCTTTCCGCTTTCGTGGGAAAATGGCAAGAGCCGGATGACTTTTATCCCGTCATGCAAATCACGCCTTTGGACAGCAAACGCTGTCAGATTGCGATTGGGTATAAGTATGACATGTGGGAAGCGGTAGGCGAATATGACAACCTCAGACGCATCTCTTATAAGGACGGCGTATACAGTTCCCGCGACCGGGGCGGCGATTGGGAAGTGGAGAAAACGGGCTGTAGCGGCTGGATTATCTACGAATCGCCCGGACTTCTGCGCTGGTTCGACAATGACGAGGGGTACGAACTTTACTTTGTACCCTATGTCGATTCGATGGACGAATAGCATCCGTTTCGGACATTGACCGCCCGCTTACGACATAGCAAAAGCGTCCTGTTACAAGAGAACGGCTGTCGTTGCTCTCTTGTAACAGGCGGATTTCCGACTTGATAAAGAACTCTTCCCTATGTATAATTGTTACTGTGATACTTATGGACAATCTGTCGGCGCACAATCCGAATATGATAGAAAGGCGGATGAGATAAAATGAGTGGGAATCGTCAGGTTCTGGAAGCCCTGAAAAAAATCAACGCAACCTATGAACTGGATAACGGAGAAATTGATAAGACGCTTCTGTCTATGCGGGACGCCAAGGTAAATCTTCCGCTCATCGGGAAATTCAGTTCCGGCAAAAGCGCGCTGATAAACACGCTTCTGGCAAGGCGGCTGTTGAAAGAGGACATCACACCCGAAACGGCGGTTCCTACGGAGTTGTCCTTTGACGCCTCCGCGGATTCCGCGCTCGTCTGCTACAATGACGGAAAAACGCGGGCAATCGGACTGGCCGAATATCGTTCGTTGGAGCCTGACGCGTCTACGGTACGGTGTATCCGTATGAAACTGCGCAATGACTTTCTGCGCCGGGTTCCCGACATTCTTTTAGTGGATATGCCGGGGTTTGAATCGGGCTATGAAATCCACAACAAGGCCATTGACAACTATCTGCCCCAAAGCCTCGCCTATCTCGTGGCGTTTCCGGCGGACGACCTCATCCTCCGGGAAAGCGTGTCGGACATTTTGAAGGAACTCCGCCTCAATGAAATGCCTGTCGCCATTGTCATTACCAAGCGCGACAAAGGAAGCGACGATTTTGACAAGTCTTTGCAAAGCCTGTTGGGAAACCTGAAGCGCGTCTTGGGCAAACAGGAACTGCCCGTACTTATCACAAGCGCGGCGGACGGAAACGCCTCGGAGTTGGCGGATTACCTTGTCGAAATGCAGGGGCGTTCCGGCGAATTGCTGGAACGGCGTTTCCGGGCGGACGCAATCCGGGCGCTGAACGCTACGGAGACGTTTCTGAAAACCAGTCTGCGCAACGCCTCCCTCGGAGAATCCCAGTTGAAAGAGGAAGAGGAGCGGCTACAGCGACAGCTAAAAGAACTGAACGAATCCATGCGGCGGGAACGCGCTAAAATGGAATCGGAAGTTTCCGAATGCGCGGAACTCATCAAAACGGACGTGCAGGACGCGCTGGAAGCGGACGAGGAAACGCTGGTAACGCTGATTCTGAACAAGTCGAACATCAGCGGCAGGGTCAACGCCCTTGTGCGCCGCGCTGTGACGGCGGGCGTAAAGCGTCATTTGACTCCGGTGGTTGACCGCTACATTGCCAGAATCGCCAGCGGTTTCCGCACTCTTTCGGCGGGGGACATTACGATTGACATGGACTTTGAGACGTGGAATATCAATCAGGAGATGTCTTCCTCGCTTGTCGGGCTGATGTCGAACCCGATTTTGAAAGTCATTGTAACATTCGTCTCCACGTTGGTCAACGCATTTCTGAGCTTATTCAGCTTTGGTCAAGCCAAAGACAAAATCCGCGCCAAAGTCAAAGGGGAAATCATCCCGGAGGTTATGGACCAGATAGAAGAGGGCTTGGAGCGGGAAATCTCCAACCAAATCGACCAGATTAACGCCGAAATGGAGAAACGCCTTGACGAACGCCGCGCCGCCATTGACAAGGCTATGAGTGACCTGAAACGGAAAATGAACGAGGAAACGGAAGAAAAGGAGCGGTACGTAGCCGGATTGGAACAGAGCCTGCAAGAAGTATCCGCTCTCCGGGAAACGCTGTAAGCAAGACGGACGGAAGCCGGACTGCCCGTCCGGTTTCCGAAGCATAATAACATAAGAAAGGGAGCGGGGACTTTTGGAAAAATCGGTGGATGAGAAATTGCGGGATAATTTTTCCCTGTTGTGCGAGATTATCCGCGAACCGTCGAAGAATCAAAAGCTCAAAGCCGACCTGAGCCGGATTGAGGACATCATTCGGGACGAGATTCCCGACGCGCTCAAGAAAAACGCGCCGGAGGATTTTTACGTCCTCTATACCGACTTCAAGGCCGAGTATGAACGTTTCCGGGACTTTATTCTCTATGACAAGCTGATTGGCAAGAATGTCGTGGCGTTAGGCGGCGGCTTTTCCAGCGGGAAGTCCAGCTTTCTCAACGCCCTGATGGGAGGGCGGAAGATTCTCCCGGAAGACCTTGACCCGTCCACCGCCGTTCCCACGTACATCGTGCGCGGCAAGGAGCATGAGGCGCACGGGCTGAACGTCTTTGACGCGCAGGTTACGTTGAACATACGGCGGGGCGATTTGCGAAACATCGCGC
>JAFSOM010000576.1 GCA_017447005.1 Oscillibacter sp. | reverse complement strand
GAGGAACGCGCCGCCAATGAGGAAAAGAAGGTCTTTACCGCTCCTGACATGTCCATTTTAGTTGTGGACGACGTGGAATTGAATTTGAAAGTTGTGCGGGGATTTCTGAAAGAATCCAAAATTCAGATTGACGCGGCGACCAGCGGGGCGCAATGCCTTCAAATGACGGCGCGCAAGCGTTACGACTTAATCCTCTTAGCCCATATGATGCCGGACATGGACGGTCGCGAAACCTTCCGAAAAATGCGGTCTATGGAGCATTCGCTGAACCAGAAAACGCCCGTCATTATGATGACCGCCAACGCGATTGTAGGCGCACGGGAGGAGTATTTGCAGTTTGGCTTTGACGACTACCTGTCCAAGCCGATTATGGAGGCCGATTTGGTGCGGGCGATTTCCGCCAACGCCAAGCCGGAGCTTGTGCAATGGGTCATGGAAGCGCCGGAGGACGCGTCTCCCGACAGCGGCGCGGAGGACGCCGACGGCGCCGGGTGGCTGGACAAGCTCTCGTTTCTGGACACGAAAAGCGCGTTGCTGTTCTGCGCCAACAATCCTGAGTTCTACCGGGAGATGTTGCGCTCGTTCGTCGCGGAAAACCGCATGGGGCAGATTCAGTCCTACTTCTCGCAGGAGGATTGGAAAAACTACGCGATACAGGCGCACTCGCTCAAAGGCACGGCGAAAATTATCGGGGCCAAGGAGCTTTCGGAACTGGCGTTGAATTTGGAAATGGCCGCCAAACGCGAGGACGTGAACGAAATCCGCAGGCGACACGGCGCCTGTATGATGTGCTACGGGGAACTGCGGCAAAAGCTGTCTATGCTTCTTCTGCGCTGACGCCGCCGGAAAGAATGAGGTTGACGACATGGAACGCATTTTGGTTGTGGACGACGAGCCGATGAATCTGAAACTGACGAAATTCATTCTGGAAAACGCGGATTATGAAGTCGTGACGGCGGAATCCGGCATGGCCGGAATTGAGCTTTTACAGGAAATTCCCTTCGATTTGCTCCTTTTGGATATTGAAATGCCCGATATGGACGGCTTGGAAGTTCTGCGGCGCATTCGGAACATTCCCGCAATCGCCAAAACCAAGGTCATTTTTTTGACCGCCTCCAATTCGCAGTCCGACCTCACCGACGCCGCCCGCCTTCACGCGGCGCGCTTCGTTCAAAAGCCGTGCCTGCCGGAGGTTCTGCTCCGCGTCGTGCGGGAGGCGTTCGAGGAGACGACCGCAAGTCTGTTGCTCATTGTGGACGACGAGCCGATGAGCCGCGCCCTGACAAAAAACGCCTTTGAATCCCTGTTCCGCGTGGAGTGCGTTTCGTCGGGACAGGAGGCGCTGTCCTTTCTCCAAGAATCCATTCCCGATATGATTCTTATGGATTTGTATATGCCCGGAATGGACGGCTTGGAAACTTTCTTGGAAATCCGCAAGCTGGACAACTGCCGCCATCTGCCCGTCATTTTTATGACGGCGGCGGACGATAACGCGACCGAATTGGAGCTTTTTCAGGCCGGCGCCGTGGACTTTATCCGCAAGCCCTTTATCGCCGAAATCGCCCGGGAGCGCGTCAAGCGGATTTTGGAGCTTCAACGCCTGCAAAACTTCCTTCATGAGGAAGTCGACCGCCGAACCGCGCAACTGCTGGACAGCGCCCGGAAAGTCAAGCGCCTGACAAAGCAAATTATCTTCGCGCTGGCGGGGGCCATTGACGCCAAGGACGCCTATACCAACGGACATTCCAGCCGGGTGGCGGAGTATTCCCGCGAAATCGCCCGGCGCATGGGCAAGGATGAGGAGGAAATTGAGGATATTTATTACGCCGCCATGCTTCATGACGTGGGGAAAATCGGCATTCCGCGGGACATTATCGGCAAAACATCCCAACTGACGGAAGAGGAGTTTGAAGTCATCCGGGAACACACCGTGAAGGGGGAAAAGATTCTCAAGACTATCTCAGAACTGCCGCGCCTGTCCATCGGGGCGCGCTGGCACCATGAGCGTTACGACGGCGGCGGCTATCCCGACGGCCTGTCGGGGAACGACATCCCGGAAATCGCCCGCATTATCTGCGTCGCCGACTGCTACGACGCCATGTCATCCAATCGCTGTTACCGAAAAGCCCTCTCTCAACGGATTGTCCGTGATGAAATCCTGCGCGGACGCGGTACGCAGTTTGACCCCATTTTCGCCGACATCATGCTCGCCATGATTGACGAGGACACGCGCTATCGCATGAGGGAAATGTAGGCTTGACGCCCTTCCGCTTCTTTCTTTTTCGACGGAAACGTCCGTTTGGTTTTAAATCAAACGGACGTTCTACATAGACTTTCTGGTATAGGTTCTGTCCCTAAAGAAGGTCAACGGAGTAATAACTGACAGGTTGTTTCTTTCCGTACAGCCGGATTCTTTTCGTCTGAGATATGCTGTCAAGGGGGTTTTATAAAAAATACGCCACCCAGAACAACGGGTGGCGCATAGATGGCTTGGATTCGATTCGGAAATAGTGGTAGATAGCCTCTTTTACTCCATTTCGGCATTATCAGCCCACAATTCGCATTGCGTCATGACGGTCTGCACAGCATCCTCCATCCCCTCCGACGGATACTTGCGCTTTTTCAGGAGCTTTTTGATGAGCATCCGCATTTTCGCCCTTGCGGAATCCCTCTTTTGCCAGTCTATCGTCCTGTTTCGGCGCAAAGCATCGGCAAGCTCTTTCGTGATGGCGATAAGCTCCTCATTCTCGTAAAAGTCCTTGATGGCACTCGGTTTAGTCAGGGCGTCATAGAAGGCAAGCTCATCGGCGGTAAGCCCCAACTGTTTGCCTTCTTCCGTGGCTGTCTAAATCTGCCGCGCCAGATTAAGCAGTTCCTGTATAACCTCCTCATTGGTCAGCATACCGTTCAGGTAGCGATTCATCACGCTTTGAATCAATTCGCTGAACTTTTGTAAGCGTCGGCTATAGGGGCGGATTGACAATAAAAAT
>JAFSOM010000575.1 GCA_017447005.1 Oscillibacter sp. | reverse complement strand
TCCCGTATAGAATAAGCCTTGCAGACCCGCCGGAGCCGCCGGATTCGCCAGCAGTCCCACGGCGATTGTACCCCAGACGCCGTTCGCCATATGAACGCCAACCGCGCCGACAGGGTCATCAATGTGCAGTTTCAAATCAAGCGTTTCCACCACCGCGACGACCAGAACGCCGGAAACCGCGCCTATGACCGCCGCGCCAATCGCGTCCACAGCGTCACACCCGGCTGTGATTCCCACAAGCCCCGCGAGGGAAGCGTTCAGGCACATGGACACATCCGGCTTTCCGTTTTTTATCCACGTATAGCACATCGTCGTACAGGTAGCGACAGACGGCGCAATCGTCGTTGTCAGGAAGATGGAGGCCAATTCGGAAGGCGTCGCAGCCGCCGCGCCGTTGAAGCCGTACCAGCCCAGCCACAGGATGAACACGCCCAGCGCGCTCAACGGAATGGAATGTCCCGGAATGGCGTTGACTTTCACGACTTTCCCCCGTTCGTCACGGATATACTTTCCGATTCGGGGGCCGAGGAAGATAGCTCCAACCAAGGCCGCAATGCCGCCCACCATATGAATGGCGCAGGAACCGGCGTAGTCATGGAAGCCCCGTTGTGAGAGCCATCCGCCGCCCCAAATCCAGTGTGCCTCAATGGGGTAGACAAGCAGGGAAATGACGGCGGAATAGAGGCAGTAGGCGGAAAATTTTGTCCGTTCGGCCATAGCCCCGGAAACAATCGTCGCGGTCGTGGCGCAGAACACCAGATTGAAAACGAACGTGGACGCGCCCGTAAAGCCGCCGTCCGCAGGACTTGCGATAAAGTCCCCGAAACGGGTAAACAGACTCAGATTCGGCAGTCCAATCAGACCGTGGAACGCGTCCCGCCCCATCATGAGGGAGTAGCCCAGCAGGGAGAAGACGACCGTACCAATACAGAAGTCCATCAGGTTTTTCATGATGATGTTTCCGGCGTTTTTGGCGCGGGTGAATCCGGTTTCGCACATGGCGAACCCCGCCTGCATCCAGAATACCAACGCCGCGCCGATTAAAAACCAAAATTCGATAGTTATAAAGCGTCCCTCCTTTCGTTCCGTTCCGCTATTGTCACGGAATCACACGCTGAAAAGCAAATCGCCGTAAGTGGGGAAGGGCCAGCAGTCGGACGGCGTAAGCGTTTCGGCCTCGTCGCAGACGGCGCGGAGACGGGCCATTTTGGGAAGAATCCCGTTGACAATCTCCTCGCCCTGCTCCGTCGTGTCGTGGATGGTATCCAGATGAGCGGCGGCGGACGCGAGCTCTTCCGTCCGTTCGTCCATCATGTCCGTCAGCGCCGAGAGTTTCCGGATACGCCGCGTTTCATAATGGCAGTCCAGTTCCGATACGGCGGCCTTCTTCGCGGCGACGGAGGAGGCCAGCGACGCGGCGTAACTTTCCGCCGCCGGAATGATTTCCTTTCGCGCCATGTCCACCATAGTCAAAGCCTCAATGCGGACACTCTTGCAGTAGTTCTCCAACTGGATTTCGTACCGGGAGCGCAATTCCGCCTCCGTAAAGACGCCGTGCGCCGTCAGCATATCGACATTCTTCTTATCCAGCAGACGGGAGAGCGCTTCCGGCGTCGTGCGCAGATTCAGTAAGCCGCGCTTTTCCGTCGCCTCGGCAATCCATGCGTCGTCGTATCCGTTGCCGTTGAAGATAATGCGCTCGTGCGCGGAAACCGTGTCTTTGATAAGGTTGTGCAACGTCTCGTCGAAATTCTCCGCGCCCTCCAGCGTATCCGCCATGCGGCGCAGAATCTCCGCCACGGAACTGTTTAACATGATATTCGCGCAGGCGATGGAATCCCCGGAACCCACCATACGAAATTCAAACTTGTTTCCGGTGAACGCAAACGGAGAAGTACGGTTGCGGTCTGTGGTGTCGCGGGTGAATCGGGGCAGAACGTCCGCGCCCAGTTTCAATTTCATCTTTTCGGTTCCGTTATACGGGCTGTCCGTCTCGATAGCGCCCAGTACGGCGGTCAGTTCGTCGCCTAAAAAGATGGAAATCACAGCGGGCGGGGCCTCGTTCGCCCCTAACCGATGGTCGTTTCCGGCGGTCGCCACGGACAGCCGCAAGAGGTCTTGATATTCGTCCACGGCCTGAATGACCGCCACCAGAAACAGCAGGAATTGCGCGTTCTCATAGGGCGTCTCACCGGGAGAAAGCAGATTGATTCCCGTATCCGTGGAAATTGACCAGTTGTTATGCTTGCCGCTTCCGTTCACGCCCGCGAACGGCTTTTCATGCAACAGACAGACAAGGCCGTGTTTCGCCGCCACTTTCTTCATCATTTCCATCGTAAGCTGATTGTGGTCTGTGGCGACGTTCGTCGTGGAATAGATGGGCGCTAATTCATGCTGAGATGGGGCGACTTCGTTATGTTCCGTCTTGGCGAGAATCCCCAGCTTCCATAATTCCTCGTTCAAGTCGTTCATGTAGGCCTGTACGCGGGGCTTGATGACGCCGAAATAGTGGTCTTCGAGTTCCTGTCCCTTGGGCGGCATGGCCCCGAACAGCGTGCGGCCCGTGTAGACCAAATCCCGGCGCTTCTTCCACAGTTCCCGGTCAATCAGAAAATACTCCTGCTCCGGCCCCACAGAACTGGTCACGCGCTTTACGTCCGCGTTGCCGAAAATGCGCAGAATCCGCAGAGCCTGTTTGTTTAACGCTTCCATACTCCGTAAAAGGGGCGTTTTCTTGTCGAGCGCCTCCCCGCCGTAGGAGCAAAACGCGGTCGGAATGCACAGGGTCTTGTCTTTGAGGAAGGCGTAACTGGTCGGGTCCCACGCGGTATAGCCCCGCGCCTCGAACGTCGCCCGGAGGCCGCCCGACGGGAATGACGACGCGTCCGGCTCGCCCTTGATGAGTTCCTTGCCGGAAAACTCCATAATCACCCTACCGTCCGGGGCGGGGGAAATGAAACTGTCATGCTTTTCGGCGGTGGTTCCGGTCAGGGGCTGGAACCAGTGCGTAAAGTGCGTGGCTCCGTTCTCTACGGCCCAAGCGCACATCGCCGAGGCGACCGCGTTGGCGACCGACAAATCCAGTTCCCGGCCCTCTTCCATCGTCTGTTTCAGGGAACGGTAGATATCCGAGGAAAGCCGCGCTTTCATCACCCTGTCGTCGAAAACCTTACTGCCGAAATACTCCGGTACTGTCATAGTAACCCTTCTTTCCTGTTTGAACGCAAAAAAAGACAATGGCTCCCATGGGCCGCAGTAGCGAACCCGGAGACGCCATTGTCTCTCAACGTCAAATATCATAGCACGGCGTCCGCGGAAACGTCAACGGACAAAAGCGACAAAACATTTCCGTTTCCCCCGCCGCAATTTTGTAAGAAATGGGATTTGACAGCCGCGCCCGTATAGAGTATGCTATGCGTAAGGACAAAGGCGTCCTTGGCGAAGTGACATGCTCCGCCGAGACGCTTTTGCCCTTTTTTCGTTTTCTTTCATCGGATTCGCAGAGAAAAGAGGGAAAATCATGAATCCATCGGAACAGCGGGCGCCGCGTGAAGGGGAAGTCCGAATACCCTCCGGGTGCGCGATTGCGGCGGTCATCTCCAAGTCCGGGGAACGCATGAGCGGCGAGGGCATTATAAAAGCCATGCGGCCCATGCGCGAACGCTCCAACGGCTTAGGCGGGGGTTTCGCCGGGTACGGTATCTATCCGGAGTACCGGGACTTTTTCGCGCTCCACATCTTCTATGACAGCGACGCCGTGCGAACGGAGTGCGAAACCTATTTACGCTCCGCGCTGGAAATCGTCCGTTCGGAAACGATTCCAACCCGGAAACTGCCGGCCATTACCGACGAGCCGCTCATCCGGCGCTATTTCGTGACGCCGCTCCGCTCCGTGCTGGCAAGTATGCAGGTGGACGAAAACGAGTTTGTTGCCCGCGTCGTCATGCGGATTAACACGCGATTTGACGGGGCCTATGTGTTTTCCAGCGGGAAAAACATGGGCGTATTCAAGGCGGTGGGCTACCCGGAGGACGTGGGCGAGTTCTACCGTCTGGAGGAATACGGGGCGTATTCGTGGACGGCGCACGGGCGTTACCCGACCAATACGCCCGGCTGGTGGGGCGGCGCGCACCCGTTCGCGTTGCTGGACAGAACCGTCGTTCACAACGGCGAAATCTCGTCCTACGACGCCAACCGCCGCTTTATCGAGATGTTCGGCTACCGCTGTACGTTGCAAACCGACACGGAGGTCATTACTTATATCGCCGATTACCTGATACGCAAACAGGGCTTGACGCTGACGGAAACCGCGTCGGTTATCGCCGCGCCGTTCTGGTCAACCATCGCCCGGAAACCGGAAAGCGAACGCCGGGAACTGGAATATCTGCGCGCGGTCTTTCCGAGCCTGTTGATTACGGGGCCGTTCTCCATTATTCTGGGCTTTACGGGCGGGCTGATGGCCTTGAATGACCGTCTGAAACTGCGGAGCATGGTAACGGGGGAGAAGGGCGACCGCGTTTATATCGCCAGCGAAGAGGCGGCGATTCGCGCCATGGAGCCGGACGCGGAGAACATTTACGCCCCGACAGGCGGGGAAGCGGTCATTGTGAAAGTGCGGGAGGGGGCGTTCTGATGGGCATTCAATGGAATTATCCCGAATTTGAGGTTGTGCGGAACGATTCGCGGTGTATCCGCTGTCAGGTATGCGCCCGCCAGTGCGCGAACGAGGTTCACCGTTACGAAGCGGAAATTGACGCCATGATTAGCGACGAAAGCCGTTGCGTGAACTGTCAGCGTTGCGTGTCGCTGTGTCCCACGCGGGCGCTGAAAATCGTGAAATCCGACTGCCGCCTCCGCGAGAACGCGAACTGGAATCAGGACGCCATCCGGGAAATTTACAAACAGGCGGAAAGCGGCGGCGTTCTGCTGTCCTCCATGGGCAATCCCAAGCCGTACCCGGTCTACTGGGACAAAATTCTGATGAACGCCTCCCAAGTGACAAACCCCTCGATTGACCCCCTGCGGGAGCCGATGGAAACAAGGGTGTCTCTGGGAAAAAAGCCCTCCAAAGTGGAACGGGACGAAAACGGACGTCTGAAATGCGAACTGTCCCCTCAGATTCAGCTTTCCATGCCGGTCATGTTCTCCGCCATGAGTTACGGGTCTATCAGCTACAACGCGCATTTGTCCCTTGCGCGGGCGGCATCGGAACTCGGCGTTTGTTGGAATACCGGAGAGGGCGGACTTCATCAGGATTTCTACCAGTACGGCGCGCATACGATTGTACAAGTCGCGTCGGGGCGGTTCGGCGTCCATAAACAGTATCTGGAAGCGGGAGCCGCCGTCGAAATCAAAATGGGACAGGGAGCCAAGCCGGGTATCGGCGGACACCTGCCGGGGGCGAAAGTCGGGCCGGACGTGTCCCGTACCCGTATGATACCGGAGGGTTCCGACGCGATTTCCCCCGCGCCCCATCACGACATTTACTCCATTGAGGACTTGCGACAGCTTGTCTACTCGCTGAAAGAGGCCACTGCCTATCAAAAGCCTGTGATTGTAAAAGTCGCCGCCGTCCACAATATCGCCGCCATTGCCAGCGGGATTGCCCGTAGCGGCGCGGACATCATCGCTATCGACGGCTTCCGTGGCGGCACGGGCGCGGCTCCGACCCGTATCCGGGACAGCGTGGGCATTCCCATTGAGTTGGCCCTTGCCGCTGTAGACCGCCGCCTTCGTGACGAGGGAATCCGAAACAACGTCTCTTTAGTCGTAGGCGGGAGTGTCCGTTCCTCCGCTGATGTTGTCAAGGCGATTGCTTTGGGCGCGGACGCCTGTTATATCGCAACCGCCGCCGTGTTAGCGTTAGGCTGTCACCTGTGCCGGACGTGCCAGAGCGGAAAATGCAACTGGGGAATTGCCACGCAGAGGCCGGATTTGGTCAAGCGCCTGAATCCCGATATAGGCAGTCAGCGGCTTATCAATTTAATGACCGCGTGGAATCACGAAATCAAGGAATTGATGGGGGGAATGGGAATCAACTCCATCGAGGCCCTGCGGGGGAATCGGCTGATGTTGCGCGGAATCGGGCTGAACGAAAAGGAACTGCAAATTCTGGGAATTTCTCACGCGGGCGAATAGGGGGAATGAATATGACCTGTATTGACGCTTCGGGCATGGATTACGCCGCCTTGAACGCCGCAATCCGCGCCCATGACGGCGATATAATCATTCAAAACTGCATGGGACAACGTTTTATTGGCGCGGGCGCGCAAAACCACACGATTCAAATTTACGGGATTCCGGGCAACGCGTTAGGGGCGTATCTGGACGGCGCGACGGTGGAAGTTTTCGGCAACGCGCAGGACGCCGTGGGCGATACCATGAACGCCGGGCGCATTGTCATTCGCGGCGACATTGGCGATACGGCTGGCTACGCCATGCGCGGCGGACGGATTTATGTCCATGGAAACGCCGGATACCGGACGGGCATTCACATGAAAGCCTATCAGGACAAATTGCCTGTATTGGTTATCGGAGGCCGAACCGGAAGTTTTCTGGGAGAGTATCAGGCGGGGGGCGTTATCGTTGTTTTAGGCTTGGACGCCGTCGGCGAACGTCCCATTGTCAGCAACTTTCCGTGTAACGGAATTCACGGCGGAAAGCTGTTTCTGCGCTCCGACTGCGCGGAGATTGCGTTTCCGGAACAGGTGACGGCGCGTCCGGCGACGCCCGAGGATATGGCGGAAATTGAGGAATATCTGCGGGAATTTTGCGCTTTGCTTGACTTTGACTTCGATATGCTTTACGCTTCCCGCTATACGGTAGTCACGCCGGACAGCCAAAATCCCTATCAGCAGATGTATGTGGCGAATTAGACGGAGGCGCGAAATTTATGAAGTACACCCCGGAAGAAGTGAAGCAGTACGTCAAAGAGGAGGACGTGAAATTTGTCCGCATGGCCTTCTGCGACGTTTACGGAAGACATAAAAACGTGGCGATTCAGGCGTCCGAACTGCCAAGGGCGTTTTCCCGCGGCGTCGCGGCGGACGCCTCCGCTATCGACGGCTTCGGCGCGGACGGCGATATTCTGTTACGCCCCGACCCGTCCACGCTCGTACAGCTTCCATGGAGGCCGCAACACGGACGGGTGGCGCATATGTTCTGCGACATTACCGATTCGGACGGCGCGCCCTTTGAGGCGGATACCCGACGCGTTTTGAAAGAAGCGATAGAGACCGCCGGAAAACTGGGTTATTTCTTCGACTTCGGCTCCGAAATGGAATTTTATCTCCTGAAGCTGGACGAATATGGGGAACCCGCAAAGACGCCCTATGACCGGGCCGGCTATATGGACGTGGCCCCGGAAGACAAGGGGGAGAATATCCGGCGGGAAATTTGCCTGACGCTGGAACAGATGGGGATTCAGCCGGAGCGTTCCCTGCACAAAATCGGGCCGGGACAAAATGAGATTGATTTCCGCTACGCCGACCCTTTGACGGCGGCGGACGACGCGGTTCTGTTCTATACCATGGTGCGGACGGTCGCGGCGCAGAACGGCCTTTGGGCGGATTTCTCCCCGAAACCGTTTCCAGACGAGGAAGGAAACGGAATGCACATCAACCTCTCCGTCCGCAACGGCGGCGCGAATCCGTTGCCGCAAATCATCGCCGGCCTGCTGGAACTTGCCCCGGATATGACGGCGTTTCTGAATCCGTCCGAAAATTCGTATGAGCGTCTGGGAGGAAACCGCGCCTCTTCCCGGATTGGATGGTCGACGGGACGCAACTGCATATTGCGCGTTCCCAACACAAACAAACAGCGGGTGGAATTACGCTCCCCGGACGCTCTGTGCAATCCTTATCTTGCCTACGCGCTGGTGATTTACGCCGGACTGTACGGAATCCGAAAGAATCTCCCGCTTCCGGCGGAGG
>JAFSOM010000574.1 GCA_017447005.1 Oscillibacter sp. | reverse complement strand
TCCCTGCGGACGCGTCGGGCGTCTGTCCGGCTCCGGACGCACTTCCCGGTACTCCGCGCCGTGACGCTTTTCGTACTCCGCGTAGGCCTGCACAATCCGCTGTACCATCACGTGCCGAACAACGTCGGCGTCGGTCAACTCGCAGATTCCGATACCCTCCACGTTTCGCAGTACGCGCATGGCGTCTTTCAGTCCGGACAGTTTGCCCTCTGGTAAGTCAATCTGCGTCGCGTCGCCCGTGATGACGATTTTCGAGCCGAACCCTAAGCGCGTCAGAAACATTTTCATCTGCTCCCGACTGGTATTCTGCGCCTCGTCGAGAATAATAAAGCTGTCGTCGAGCGTGCGCCCGCGCATATAGGCCAGCGGCGCGACTTCGATACTCCCGCGCTCCACGTACTTCTGGTACGTCTCCGCGCCTAACAGGTCAAAGAGCGCGTCGTAGAGCGGCCTGAGATACGGGTCAACTTTGCTTTGCAAATCGCCGGGGAGAAATCCGAGCCGTTCCCCGGCCTCCACCGCCGGACGCGTCAGGATGATACGGTTTATCTGACGGTCACGGAAAGCCTGTACCGCCGCCGCCACCGCCAGATACGTTTTGCCCGTCCCGGCGGGGCCGACGCCGATTGTCACCGTATTTTTCAGCACGGAACGAATATAGGCTTCCTGTCCGAGCGTCTTCGGCTTGACCGGACGCCCCTTCGCCGATACGCACAGGACATTGCCGGACAGCTCCGCGATTTTATCGCCCTTCCCGGCGCGCACAAGCGAACAGACGTAACGCGTATTCTGTTCGCTTATCGTCTCGCCCCGCGCCGAAAGCGTCAGCAGTCCCTCCGCCGCCTTACAGGCCATCATGACGTTTTCCGCGTCGCCGCTGACGCGCAGTTCTCCGTTACGGTTCACCATCGTGACGGAAAATTCCCGCTCCAACAGGCGGATGTTCTCGTCAAACGAGCCGAACAGATTCACCGCCTGTTCCAACCGCTCCATGCTGATTCTTTGTTCCAAATTGCGTTCACTCCTGTCGTGCATGATTGACGTTTCCGCCGTATGCGGACGTTATTCCGACGTTCCCGGCGCACAGCGGACGTTATTCCGGCGTTTCCGCCGCGTAAATCGGAACGCGCTCCCCGATTTCCTCCGCGCATTCCGCCGAAAGCGTCACCTCCAAGGCGTCGCCGCGCTTGCGCACTTCGCACAGCGTCGAGCGGATTTCCCCGTAAGGCGCCACTTCCGCCGCCAGTTGTTCCCGTAACGCCGCCTCGCCGCGTTCCCGCGCCTCCTGCGCGGTCAGTTCCGTCGGCGACGCCTCATAAAAGCGGTACGTTTCGCGGACAAGCGTCACGGGAAGGCGCAAACCCAGCAACGAGAACGTCGTTCTGCGCGTTATTTTATCATACTTTTTCCCGTCTTCCAACCCCATAAAGGGCTTGTTTGAAAAGAATTTTACGCGACGCGTCCCGAAAATCGCCGAAACGCCTGTAAATTCCTCTCCCGTGAACCGTTTTTTGTCGGTTTTCACCGAAAACGCCGTGGACAGCCGCCGCCATGTCCGCGCCTTCACCGCGCCCCGCGCCGCTACCACCCGCGTTTTCCCCGTCGTCTCCAAATCCTCCGTGCCGCTGATTAACAGGTCGCCCGTCGCGACGGACGTTCCCGGCAATACTTTCACTTTGCCTTCCAGCGCGTAAGCCGACAACACCAGCCCGTCCCGTCGCGCAATCACATTCGCGGGCGTGTCGGCGTCGATACGCTCCGGCGGCGGCGTCCGTTCCCGTACCTGCACATGCGCCCGGTAGCCGGATACGTTGACCGAAATCCACTCCAATTCCGGAATCTCCAATAACACGTGATTGCGGATGTCCTCACTGTCCAGCGACAACCCGAACGCCCCCGGCCCGACGCCCTGTTCCGATAACGCCCGCAAAATCCGCTCCTCCGGTACGACGCGATTGCCTTGAATATCATAATCCCAGACGAAAAACGAGCCTAAAAATAACGCCGTGGGCGCAATCACCGCGAACGCGCAGAGCGTCGGACGTTGCGCCAAGGCGTCCAGCGCCGCCCGGATTCCCATCCGGCGTATGACCCGAATTTCGCATTCCGTATTTTGCAAGGCCTTCCGTAACCGCTGATAATCCCCCCGCGAAAGCGTCATGCGCAACGCGCCGTTTTCGCCGCGCCGCAGGTCGTGAAACGGCAGTCCCCGCTCCCCGCACAGGTTGAGAACCCGTTCCGGATACGCGCACAGTATTTCCGCCCGAACCTGTCCGCGCAGACTCTCCCACAGCCTGTTATTCATGGCCGACCCACTCCAACGATAAAATCACGCCGCCGACGCGCAATTCCTCGCCCGTCATGGCCAGTAAGGTCAAGTCGCGTCCGCTGATACGCAACGCGCCCGCCGGCGTGTTCGCGTCAATGCGCTCCTCGCTGTAGGACAGGATTCCCCTGTGACCCTCCAAGTACAGTTGACGGCTTCCAATCAATTCCAGCCGCGGCAGTCCCGCGATAACGTCCGCCGGAAGGTCAAACAGTTCCGCCACCGCGCAGAGCACCTCCCCGCTCCGTAACGTTCCCTTTTTCCGCATACGCTCCCCCCGTTCCCGCTGATTCTCGTCCAGTTTATGACGCGGCGAAACGTAAAAGACCCGTCTCGCACGCGGAAAGGCAATGTCATTCACTTGGGGGATGCGTAAAGTTTTCGTTGGCGCGGCGGAAACTTGCTCTCATCCGGCGTTGCGCGCCACCTTCCCCCGTAGACGGGGGAAGTGTAAATCTGACAGCGTTTGCCTCGGAAATTCGCTGATTCTTTCCGGAATGAGGAATACTGATAACGATTTTGCTTTCAAGTTTGCCCTTCCCCCGGAACGGGGGGAAGGCGGCGCGCAACGCCGGATGAGGGCGAAAAGCGTAACTTGCCAATGATTGCTACACACATGTATGCGTAAAATTTTAATTGGCAAGCGAATATCCGACTGAAAGACCCCTCCCCTTTCAGAGGCGGGGGAACGCTCCAATATGCGCGAAATCTTAAATTTAGGATTTTTAGCGCCTTTTCGATTGGAGTTTGTTCTTATTATTGCCTTTCGGACTTTGTTCCCCGCCCCTGAAAGGGGAG
>JAFSOM010000573.1 GCA_017447005.1 Oscillibacter sp. | reverse complement strand
ATCCTGTATTATCAGATTTGCTCCTGATTGTCTATCACAATCAGGAGCGACGCACTTTTACCGCTATTCTTTTCACCCTCACATCTGGCCTAACTAAACGACATTGGGGCGTCCCCTCCTTCACTCCGTAACGTTTCCCGATTTCCCGGGGAAACGAAAAAACCCGAAAGCCTTTGCGCATACGGACTTTTGCGGAGGGCGGGAAGATTGGCGCGAAAGGGGGAGTATCACGCCGTCGGACAAACAACGCATACACGCTCGGAAAAAAAGGAGGATGAAGATGGAAACTACAACAGTAAGGCCGTTTGGCCGACGCGACCAGTTCGGGTACTTCTGCGGGAGCCTTGCGAACGACTTCACCTTTACGCTCTGTTCCGGCTTCCTGATGAAGTTCTACACGGATGTCATGGGCGTCTCCGCCGCCGTCATCGGCATTATGATGATGCTGACGCAGGTTATCGACGCGGTGACGGACATCGGCATGGGGGCGATTGTGGACCGCAGTCAGGGCGGTAAGGACGGCAAATTCCGCCCGTGGATTCGGCGCGTTATGGGGCCGATTACCCTGACCAGTTTCCTGATGTACGCGGTTTGGTTCCGGGATATGTCCATGGGTTTCAAAATCGTGTGGATGTTCCTTACTTACGTCCTGTATTGCAGCGTGTTCTACACGGCGGTGGATATTCCCTACGGCAGTTTGTCGGCGGGCATGACGCAGGAGCCGAACGAACGCGCCACGCTGGCGAATGCCCGTCATATCGGCGGCACCCTTGCCATGACCGGCATTAACGTCGTCATTCCCATGGTCGTCTACTACTCCGACGCCGAGGGACACCAGATTCTTTCCGGCACGCGTATGGCGATTGCGGCGTTAGTGTGCTCCGTCGCGGCGCTCATTCTCTATATCGCCTGTTACGCCTGTACCACAGAACGCGTCCACGTCCCGCCCTCCAAGGAGAAATTCAGCGTCAAGAAATTCGCGGGAAGCATTCTGTTGAGCCGCGCTATGTTCGGTCTGGTCGTGTTTATGCTCGTCCGCGAACTGACGAATACCGCGTTCCACGGCATGAGCGGTTACATCTATCCGAACTACTTCGGCAATCCCGCCGCGCAGTCCCTCAGCGGCGTACTCGAAACCGTCATCACGCTGATTATGGCGGCGTTTCTGGTACAGCTCGCGGCGAAATTCGGCAAACGCGAAATCGTATCATACGGCAGTTTCTTCGCGGCGGCGGTTCTCTTGGTAGCCTATTTCACCCATACGCGGAGCGTGACGGTCTGGCTGGTTTACTACACGCTCATTTCCCTTGGCTTAGGCATTTTCGGCATTGCGTGGGCGCTCCCGACCGACATCATTGACGACATAGAAGTACGCACGGGCACCCGCGCCGACGGCACCATTTTCGGCGTCTACAGTTTCTCCCGGAAACTCGGACAGGCCATCTCCTCCGGCATTCGCGGCATTATGTTAAGCGCAATCGGCTATACGGCAGCCACGGCCTTTGACCCGGACGTGCTGGACGGCATTTACAATATTACTTGCATTGTTCCCATGATTGGCTTTGCCCTCAACGGCCTGATTCTTTTGACCATCTATCCTCTGAGCAAAAAGAAGGTGGAGGAGAACGCGGAAATTCTGCGTCGGCGTCATGAGGGAGTCGGAAACGAATAATCGACCGCTTTCGTGTCCCCGTTCTCTTTTGGGAGCGGGGACGCGAAAAAGGAGGGATTTTATGAATACGATTATCGTCATAGACCGTCAGTTTGCTTCCGGCGGACTGGAAATCGCCCGTCTCGTGGCGGAGCGCTACGGCGTGACCTGTTACGACCGCGAACTGCTGGCGCGTACCGCGCAGGAGAGCGGTTTCACGGAAGAGTTAATTCAAGCGCAGGACGAGATTCCCGGCAGTTCCTTCATTTTCAGCCTGATTGCGGACACGTTTTCCGAGGCGCCGTTGAACGAGGAAGTGTTCTTCGCGCAACAGGAGACGATTCGGAAAATTGCGCGGGAATCGGAAAACGGTTGCGTCATCGTGGGACGCTGCGCGGACGTGGCCTTACGGCGGCATACAAACTTGGTAAGCGTTTTCGTCCACGCGACGGAGCCTTTCCGGATGAGCCGCATCCGCGCCGAAAAGCCCGAGTACGCCACGCTTTCGGATGAGAAATTGCTGGAACTCATGCGCAAAAAGGACAAGGAGCGGTGGAGTTATTACGACTTCTACTCCCAAAAACGCTGGGGACAGGCGAAAAACTATGACTTTACCATCAACTCCGGGCTTTTGGGCATTCCGGGAAGCGTGGAGCGGATTGTAAGCGTCATTGACGCCTTTGAAAAGAACGGAGGGGAAAAGCGGTGGCTACAAGAAGAATCGCGCTCTTCCTGACGGCGGCTTTGCTTACGCTGTCTTTGGCGGGTTGCGGCGCGTCCGTCGGCGCGGGGAGCGCGGAGAACACGGAAGCGGAACGGACGGAGATTTCAGCGGACGACGCGATAGAAAGCGTGGAAACGCTTGGTTTCGTGGACATCGACGGGTCTAAAATCTCGGCAATCGCTGTCCGGTACAACGTGGACTTGACGGGCGCGGACGTGAGCGCGGAGGACTTCACGATTACCGACTACGGCCTGACGCTGACGGACAACGACCTTAATTACGGCGAAAATCCCGGCGCGGCGTTACGGGCCTATGTCAACGACGCGCCCGCCGTGTCGCCGGAGGGCGGGAGCGGCGCCGGACAGTATGTCATCATTGAGACGGATACCGCTTTTCAGGTCAGCCGCTTCGCCCGTTCCTATGAAGTGACGATGGCGGCGGGCGTGACGCAGACCGGAACGCTCACAACGGACGCGAATATTATCACGCCTTCGACGGCGGAAGTCTCCAACTATGAGGAAGTGACGTACACCGGATACGACCCGAACACCGGGGAGGCGCGTCCGCCGGAGTATTACAACTACGCGAAAGCGGGAACGTTCGCAATCGCCGGGATTGACGGCTACGAACTGCATACCATCGAGAGCGGGACGGCATTCCGCGCTACGCACTGCTTCGACGAGGCCAACGGGCAATACTGGGATTTTGATTTGCCCTACGCGCTCTACGTCCCGGACGACTACGACCCGGCGCAGTCCTACGCTTTAGTGTTTCACCTTCACGACGCCGGGTCGATGAGTTCCAATCCCATGCTGACGTTGACCGAATCGCAGGCGGCCTCGAATTACGCTTCCGACTGGTTCCAGCGGTTGGCGAAAGAGCAAGGATTAGGCGGCGCCATTGTGGTATGTCCGGCGATTGCGGAATTTTTCCCCATGGACAGCGAACACCCTAATTACGAACTCCGGATTTCCCGCGACAACTGGACGTTAAGCTGTGCGGCCCCCGCCGTATGGGAACTGCTCGACGAATTGACGCAAACCTATTCCATTGACCCGAACCGGATTTACGGGAGCGGGCAATCTATGGGCGGCATGACAATCATGGCAATGGCGGCCCATCGGGACAACTATTTCGCGGGCGTACTGGAAATTAGCTGTAAGTGGGGCAACAACTACAACAAGGATTATCCTTTCAACGGCGTACCCTACTATGACGCCCCCGCGGACGGAAACATCATCTGGACAGCGGACAGCGACGGAAACCCGACGGATTATCATAACTGGTTTTATCTGATTTCCGACGACAACATCCTGTTTCTGAACACGGCGCGGGAGAACGTGGAATACGCGTTCCTGTACCATGATTTGGCGGGCGCGGACGTGGAGGAAGTCGGCATGGTTCTGGGCGAGGATTCCACGACGGAAGCGCGAAACGCGTTAGTGAATGAACTGGTAAGCCGTGACAGCGCGCTCGGAATTTATCAGGTGACAATGACCGGAAACGTGGGGCATATGTCCGCGTGGTTCTACGGTCACGGAACGCCCGCCTGTTACGAATGGCTCTTAAGACAGACGCGGGAATCGGAGATGAAGCGTTCCAAACTCCCGCTCGATAAGGCGTTTGAGTTCGCCGACGAACAGATTCAAACGGAGGAGCGGCTGTACAAGGAAGACCGCGAGAACCCGGAAAACAATGTCTATTATCCCACGGGGAAAGATGGGGCCGGGACAGTCGGCTATAATTCCACGGTGACGGCGTTAGGCAGCGGCGCGTTCCTACCGCCGGGCTGGACGCCGGAAACGGCGGAAAGCTAAATCGCTGTAATATAAGCGGGGCCGTCGGAAAAGAATGTCCGTCGGCCTCCGCTCTTTCCAATTTGGAAATCATGCCGCCGCAAGCGGAATTGATTTTCCGCGGGTTTTCCCCTACAATCAGGACGAACGGAAACGGGAAAGGAGAAAACGTCATGTTTGTGGAAGTGGACAAGGAAGTTATTCAAACCGACGACCCGACGGTAGTGAAAATCCGTCAGAAGCTGTTCCCGGAAGAGGAAAAAATGCCGCTGGCGAAGTATTTCTACAACTATCCCCTGCACTACCCCACGCCTGTAGAAATGCAGATTATCGAGACCCTGAACCCCATCCCCGTCGAGGACGCCATACAGCCCCACGACTTTATGTCCCTGCTCAAACCCTACGGCTACGACAAGTATGAGTTGGGCTACTGTATGTTCCCGGACGGCTCCGGTTATGTGGCGACCTACCGCGTGCGTCCGCCGCACATCACCGCCGAGATGGAGCGCTGGTACCGTAACTGGCGGAATCTGAAATCGAAAAGCATGGTTCCCGGACACGGCAATCTGCGTTATAAAATCTGGAACTACGCCGACCATTTCGACCACTATTACGTAAACTGGCGCAACGGCTCCGAGGGAATCCACACGACGGAAAGTCTGGACATGGGCGCGGGCGATAGAATGTACGATACTATCCGCCACGAGTTCCCGCTGTCGGATTTCGGCATGACCGACGAATGGATGGCGGAACTGAAAGCGGCGGGGTGTCAGTTGACAAGTCACGGCTCCTACGAGACGTTCGACGAGCCGGGGACGCATTTATGTTTAAGCTATTCCCGGCCCTGTCCGCAAGGCGGCGTGGAGACTCGCAGTCGGGAATGGATTGGCTGGCGTCCGGAAAACGGCAAACTGATTCGTGACCCCGCTACAAAATGCGATTTGGATTACCTGAAAAAAGTGGTCATTCATACGCTCGTGGAGTGGGAGCACCTCTACACGTTCCTGCCGGAACTGTACGCGGAGTATCGCAATCAGCCTATGGACGCCGACTGAGGAGGGACGCGCAATGCTTACGTTAAAGGGAAGAACCATGATTATCACGGGCGGCGCGGGCAACAACGGCATGAAAATCGTGGAAATGGCCTTGGAAAACGGCATGAACGTCTCGCTGATGAGCGGTTTCCACGCAAAGGCGCAGTCCGCGATAGAGGGCTTGCTGGAACGTCATCCGGAATACGAGGGGCGGGTGATTGGCTTCGCGCAGAATCCGCAAGCCAAACTGGAATGGAACATGGAGGCGGCTCCCGACATTTACAAGCCCGATTCCAAAATGAGCGACGTTCACCGCTGGATTTATGAGAAATTCGGGAGCATTGACGTGGTAGTCAACGCCAAAGGCGGACATATCCGTTATAACATGGAACAGACGGACAAAACCATCTGGGCGCATTCTATGGAAGTCGTGGAATCCGCGTTCGTCAACGTCAAGCTGGCGTTGCCTTATCTGAAAAAGAGCAAGGCGCCCCGCGTGATTAACATTACCACCTGCGACGGACGGCACGGCGGCTGGCAGTGCGACCCCTCATTCGCGGCGGCCCGCGGCGGGCTGGAGGCCCTGACTTACGAAATGGCGAAAGAGCTGGGGCCGCTGGGCATTACCTGTAACTGCGTGCTGATTGGGCATATTGAAAAGGACGTGCCTATGGAGGACACCTTGTCGGACGAGACCCGCGCAAGCCTGTTGTCCGCGACGCCTCTGGGACGCTTGGGAGAGCCGCGGGACATTCCCGCCGCCGTGGAATTTTTAGCGAGTGAAGAGGCGGCGTTCGTCAACGGCGCCCGGATTGATGTCAACGGCGGCTTTGTCGTCGGATGAAAGGAGCGCTTATGGAACTGATTACCGAAAACTGTATGCCGCGCATTAAGGTTCCGGAACTGTCCGAGGCGGAAAAGGCGCTCCCCTATGCGAAATTCTACACGGATTATCCGCTTTATCCGCCCGACCCCCTGCGGCAACAGATTCTGAACGCGGGGCCGATTCCCGTGGAAAACGCCATCCCCGTGGAACATTGGCTGGACTGGCTTTCCGTGACCGGCTATCCGAAAACCGTTTACGGCTATACGATGATGCCCGACGGTTGCGGCTTTTACATTGAGTATTCCACCACGCCGCCGACGTGGAACGGCGCGTGGCGTCGCTGGTACGGCAAGTGGTACAACCAACACCCCAAGGAACTCCCGGAGGGACGCGGGAATCTGCGCTACAAGATTTGGAATCCTGTAGACCACTGGGACCACAAATTTGTCAACGGCAAGGACGACAAGGACGGCGTGTGGTCCGTGGAGACGCTGGACATCGGCGCGACCGGAGACCCAAGCAAGGGAATGCCCGCCGTGTCGCACAATATCGACCTGACACAATACGGCCTCTCCCCCGAAAAGAAAGCCGAACTGGAAGCGGCGGACTGTCGCGCCGAGGGCGCATGGGAGGAGTTTGACGGCCCCGGACATCATCTGGTTTTACGTTTCAGCCGTCCGTGTCCTTTGGGCGGACGCGAAAACATCCAGTGCGAATGGATGGGCTACTGGGCCAAGGACGGAAAAATCATCCGCGACCCGGAAACGCCCGTGGATGAAACGTATGTGCGGAACGTCATTATCCACAATACGATTGAGCGGGCGCATTTGTTGCAAGTCCTGCCGGATTTGTACGCGGAGTTTCATGACGCGCCTTTAGGCGACGCTTAAAATACGCTTTCTCCTCTTTTCTCTCCTTAATAAAGCCGCCGTCGGCGCAAAGCGTTCGGCGGCGTAAATGCGTAATGACAGAGAGGCATTATCGAAATGGAAATTACCAACTGCCCCATGTGCGGAAAACATTGTCCGATTGACGCGCCGGGTTGCGAACGCGGACAGACGTTAGCCGCAAAACTGAAAAGCGGCGAAGCGGTTGACTTGAACGCCATTCGCGGAAAGCGCGGCGAAAAAGGACGCGGGCGTCATCATAACGGAGGTCATCGGCGCGATAATGGAACGTGAGAAACGCCTTCCCGGATTCTCTATGCGGCAATGCGACTTCAAGAACGATTGCTATACGCTACGATTCCCGCTGGCTGCAATCGACAATGACGCCGTAACGCTTTTTCTTTTCCGGGTCTTTCCCGTTGAACGCGATAGCCTTGGGCAGATACGCGCCGTGAATGATGCGCGCCGCAGTCGGCAAAGACCGCATTATTTATTCTGAGCGAACAGCCAGTCCCGTACCGCCGATAACTTGTACCCATAGTTAAAGGACGCCATATGCTCCATGCCGCTTTCGCCCGCTTTGAACACGCTCCCGGTCTCAAAGCGAACCATATTGGCGTTCAAGCCCTGTTCGGTCAGCGCGTTTACCGACGCGCTCTGCTCCTCGTCGGCGTTCTGCGCGTTCCACTCTCCGTAAGCGTAGGGAACGCCGTCCGCGTCGAACAGCGCCATGACTTCGTCCTGTCCGCCGGAGGCTTTCGCGTCTCCGCCCGCCGTGATATAGAAGAACTTCTGATTTTCCAGCGGCTTTAATACGGAAATGTCCCATTGTCCGGACACGAACATGCTCGCGGCGAACAAATCCGGATACTTACTGTTGAGATACAGCGAAGTCATGCAACCCATGGACTGCCCGGTCGTATAAATTCGGTTCGCGTCAATGGAGTAGGTTTCCTGAAGTTCGCGGAGCAGACTGACCGCCGTTTCCACCTGCGCGGAGACGTTCCAGTTATCGTCCACGACCGTTTCCGTGAACGCCGGAACCACGACAAAAGACGGATGTTTCCCTTGGTCGTCTTCGGTGACCCAGACAGCCGCGCCGTAATACTGCTCCACGATTTCCTTTGCGCTCTTTCCCGCGCCCGTAGAATCCGGAATGAACATCAGAAGCGGGTACGCGGAGGAAGCGTCGTAGCCGTCCGGAATATACAGGCTGTATTCCAGTACGTCGGCGGTATCCGGGGCGGTAAAGGTTCTCTGTTCAAACTTCCCCGCGTTTTCATCCAGAACCGCTTGGATTTCAGGGTCGTTCGCGGTCGTCACGCCGCCGCGCCCTCCTCCTCCGGGGCCTCCGCCGCGTTGACCGCCGGAATTGCTCTCCGCGTTCATCGGCGTCCGTTCCGTTTCTTCGTTCACGGGTTCCTCCGCGTCCGACGTTTGTTCCGTTTCCCCGTTCGGGACTTCTTCCGCATTCTGCGCGGCGCCGCTCCCGGCGGATGTCCCGCAGGCCGTCAGAACGCACAGGAACGCGAGAAGTATCGCCGTCAGCTTTATCCGTTTCATAATACATAACCTCCTTTTGCCTTGCATTTTACTCCTTTCCGACGCATATTGCAAGCGTTTTTGACGCGTGGCCGGATAACGTCCCGCTTGGAATATGCCATCAAACGGAAAGCCGCCGCCCTGAAATTTACCGTTCTGGGGCGGCGGCAAAGTTTAGCCTCAATCCAAATCCTCGCCGTTGGTGGCGATGACCTTCTGATACCAGTAGAAACTGTCTTTCCGGGTACGGTTCAGCGTACCGCCGCCCAAATCGTCCTGGTCCACATAGATGAAGCCGTAACGCTTGCTCATCTGATTCGTTCCGGCGCTGATAAGGTCAATGGGCGCCCAACTGGTGTAGCCCATCAATTCCACGCCGTCCTCTACCGCCCGTTTCATTTCCTTGAAGTGCGCCCGGAAGTAGTCCACCCGATAGGAGTCGTGAACAGAGCCGTCCTTCTCCACAGTGTCTTTCATGCCCAGACCGTTTTCCACCACAAACAGAGGTTTCCGATACCGGTCGTACAGTTCTATCAGGGAAATACGGAATCCCACGGGGTCAATCTGCCAGCCCCAGTCAGAAGTAGGCAGATAAGGATTCTTCACGCCCAACACTGTGTTCCCCGGCGTCCGCTCCGCGTTAGGGTCCACAGACTCCGTCATGGTCATGTAGTAACTGAACGAGACGAAATCTACCGTATTCTCCCGAATCAGTTCCAAATCGCCTGTCTCCATGACCGGAGTCAGTCCGCGCTTTTCCAAATCCCGAAACATCAGACGGGGATACTCGCCAAAGACCTGCACGTCCGCGTAGAAATAGTTTTCCAGATTCTTCTTTTGCGTCGCCGCCACATCTTCCGGGGCGCAGGTGCGGGGATAAGTGGTCAGTTTCGTCAACATCAGGCCCATTTGCGCGCCGGGAACCAGTTCCCGCAGGAGTCTTGTTGCCATTGCCCCCGCCACAAACTGGTGATGAGCCGCCTGATAGCAACAGGCCAGCTCTCCCCGCTCGCCGCACAGTTCCGGGATAATCCCGGCTGTTATGAAAGAGTGGCGGATAATGCTGTCCACCTCGTTAAAGTTCAGCCAGTATTTCACGTACTTTCCGAACCGCTCGAAGCATACGCGGCAGAATTTCACAAACAGTCCGATAACCCGGCGGTCTGTCCAGCCGTTGTATTTCAGCGCAAGAGACAGGGGCATTTCATAATGAGAGAGCGTCACAAGCGGCTCAATGTTCAGCCGCTTCATCTCTTTGAACACGTCCTCATAGAACGCCAAGCCCTCCTCGTTGGGCTGCTCCTCCTCCCCGGTGGGGAAAATCCGGGACCACGCGACGGACAGCCGGAATACCTTGAAGCCCATCTCCGCAAAAAGCGCCAAGTCCTCCTTGTAGCGGTGGTAGAAGTCGATACCCCGCCGCTTGGGATAGTAGGTCGTATCCTCCGTGGACTGCGCCTCCCGGATACGTTCCAGCGACACGCCGGTAGTGGCTTTGTAGTCCTTTACATCCACGTTGGGACGGTAGGGCGCCACATCCGCCACGCTCCAGCCCTTGCCGCCCTCTTTCCAGCCGCCCTCGAACTGGTTCGCGGCTGTGGCGCCGCCCCACAGAAAGCCTTCCGGAAAACTCATGGGAAATCCGCCTCCTTTCTCACTCCCATTTCAGAAGGTTCGCGCCGGGCGCGATTCCACCCTTTGCCAGCGTCGTCACGCCCAGATTTTCAGAGTTCGTAATCACAATCGGCGTGGTTACGTCAAAGCCCGCCGCTTTGATGGCGTCAAGGTCGAAGCGGAGCAGAAGCTGTCCTTTCTTTACCTTGTCGCCCTCTTTTACCTGCGGCTCGTAGCCCTTGCCGTTCAAAGAAACGGTGTCCATGCCGACGTGCATTAAAATTTCCGCGCCGCTGGCGTCTTTTACGGCTACCGCGTGTTTCGTCTCCGGAATCATGCTGACGGTTCCGTCCACAGGAGAGTACAATTCGCCTTTGCTTGGAAGAACCGCGACGCCCTTGCCCAGAACGCCTGTGGAAAACACCTCGTCTTTCACTTCCGAAAGCGGCGTCACCGTACCTTCCAAGGGACTGACGAGAGAACCGGGACTGACAGCCCCGTCATTTTCCGTTTCACCCGCCGCGTTGTCCGACGCGGATACGGCCTCTGCGTCGTCTTTGAACAGAATCAACGTAAGAACAAAAGAAACCGCTACGGAAATTAGCAGGCCAATTACCGCGTAAATAAAGTTCATGCCGTTTTCCGGGTCCACGTACATCGCCATGCTCGCAATGCCGGGGCCGACGGCGGTAAACGCCTTGATGCGCATGACGCCGATGAACAGGCCGCCCACAAAGCCGCTGATAACCACACTGAGCATAACCAGTTTGCGCTGAAGCGTCACGCCGTACAGCGCAGGCTCCGTAATGCCGAACAGTCCGGAAATTCCGGCGGAAATCGCCGTGGAGCGGAGGTTTTCATCCTTCGTCTTGACCGCCACGGCCAGACACGCGCCGCCCTCGGAGATGTTATGGGCCAGAGACGCGGGCAGATACAGGAAGTCATAGCCGGGATTGGCGATGGAGGAAACCGCGTAGGGAACCAGCGCCTTATGCATGCCCAGAGAAATCATGAAGGGCAGGATAGCCGCCACAATCGCCACAGCCAGCCAGCCGAGGGAATTGTAGAGCGCAAGAATCGCGCTCGTCAGCAGACTGCCGATATTATACCCCAGCGGCCCCAATACCAGCAGGGTCAGGGGGAACGTAATCATAAAGCACATCATCGGGACAAAGAATACCCGGATAGCCTTGGGCGTCACCTTGTTCAGCCACTTTTCCAGCAGGGCCATGAAAATCACCGACAGGATGGCGGGGAACACCTGCCCGTTGTAGCCAATGCTCTGCACTTTGAAGCCCAGCAGATAGAAGCCCTCCTCCGCGGAGATTGCCGCGGAGACGTTGGGGAACACCAGACCCGCCGCCAGCGCCAGCGCCACCAGACGGTTCGCGTTGAATTTCGTCGCCGTCGTCACGGCCACCATCAGGGGCAGGTAGTACAGCGTGGCGTCCGCAATCATGACCCAGACCCGATAGAAAGAAGAGTCCGCGCTCAAAAGTCCCAGAGCCGAGAGAGCCGTCATCACGGCTTTGAGTACGCCGGCCCCCGCGATGGCCGGAACCAGCGGTTCGAAAATGCCCACCAGATAGTCCAGCAGTACGGCGCCAACGCTGACTTTTTCGCCGGACGCCGCGCCGCCGCCCGCGTTGTTGAAAGAGCCCAGTTTCAACAGTTCGTCGTACACCTCAATGACATCGTTGCCGATAACGACCTGACACTGTCCGCCACTGCCTACTACGCCCATGACGCCGGGGGTCTTTTTCAGCGCGTCCCGGTTGACTTTGCCGGGGTCGTTGACGGAAAACCGGAGCCGGGTGGAACAGTGTTCCAGATGGGAGACGTTCGTCTCTCCGCCTATGTGGGTCAGAACCTCTTTCGCGGTTCTGCCGTAGTCCTTCGCCATAATTCGTTTCTCCTTCCTGATTTGTAATCTTATATTTACATATCGCTATGTAAATTATCAACTGAATGGTATCACAGCAGGGAAACGCGTTTATCATGGCGACTGCGCCGCGAGACGCTGATACAGTTTCATCAGTTCCGCGACGCACTTGCTTTCGTCTATGTCCCGGACGGAGAAGCCGTAAGCCTCCATGACGGCGCGGTCGTTGTTCTGATGGGCTTTGCGCAATGCGGCGGGCATGGCGGTTTCGTCGTACAAATCCGCAAGGCTGGCCTTGGGATACAAGGCGCGGGCGTCCAGTATCGCTTGCGCGGTTTTTTCGATTTTCGCCTTTTGCGCGTCCGTCGGATTCGGCCACGGGAAGTTGTTGTAGACGATAGTGTTAGAGTAGCGATAATCGCTCTTTAACCGTCCGCAAACCGCCCGCGTCCACGCATTATGGACATTAGACGTTAAAACGCCGAAATGGTATAGCGTTGTATTCGGAACAATTTTGACCAGATTGCTACAGAGAATATCCGGCGTTTGAAATCCCATGGGAATATATCTGCGCTTTTCCGAAGATACTTCAGGAACAACAATATAAGTTCCTTTTGAAATATTCGTAAAAGCAAACTCTCTCGGAGTGTCGGCAAGTTGCCTTGTAACCGCCCGATTGCTTGAAAGACGAAACTGCCTGACAGCCTCCACTCGTTTACAGCATTCCGGAAGTTTCCGTAAATCCGAAGGGTCACATTCGCGCAGATAAAGAAAATATCTTGGGATTCTGTTAATAAATTCTTTAGAACCGACCCACGGGCGAAAATATTTTCTTGCCATAGGTTCGGATTCAAGAAATTTCTCCATTTCCTCTTCCGTAAAGGAGTAATAACCTCCGTCAATGGGTTGATTGCCCAAACTCATAATCGGCGCGTTACAAAGAGGTTTAGAACGACTGCCAATGAAAACATTTGGAGCGTCCAAGAGATAACCGTTGATATTTTGCGCGGTTTCCGGTCTGCCGGACGTATAAATGACTTTCGGCGCGTCGTTCGGATAGACGCTAAAGCCGACAATCACGCAATGAACATGCGCCTTTATTTCCGCTTCGCTGTCCCAGCGGAAAGTGCGGTGCGCGAAATCAATATGGACGCCGTTTTCCATAAGCGGTTTCCAGAGGTTCGCCACGCTTTCCCCTTGCGTGACGGAGTTTGTGGAAACCAAAGCGGCGCGAATTTGCGTTTTCGTTATCAAATCGGCGGCTTTCTTGTACCAGCAGGAGACGTAATCGAGATTCCCGGCGTTTTTCCAGCCGTCGAAAATCGCGTTGACATCATTCTTTTGCGCCGCGCTCATCAGACGCGCCCCCACAAACGGCGGATTGCTGATAATATAGTTGAGCGTATGTTTCGGCGCGACGCTCTCCCAGTCCATACGCAACGCGTTGCCCTCTACGATATGCGCGGCGGTTTTCAGCGGCAGGAAATCCAAATCCATGAGAATGACATCTTCCGTCTCTTTCATCATCTGGCTTTCCGCAATCCATAGCGCTGTCCGCGCTACCGCTACGGCGAAATCATTGATTTCAACGCCGTAAAACTGGCTGATAGATACCCGTATCGAATGTTTCATGCCCTCCATATCCAAGGCTATCTGCTCTTCGTTCAGGATGGAAATAATCTCGTTTTCCATATGGCGCAGACAGCGGTAAGTTTCCGTGAGGAAATTTCCCGAACCGCAGGCGGGGTCTAGAAACGTCAGGGAAGCGAGCTTTTTCTGGAAGTTTTGCAAGCTCCGCTTCCGCGCTCCGCCCGCGACCGGACGGTTTTTGCACTGTTCCAGTTCCGCCCGCAAATCGTTCAGGAAAAGCGGGTCAATGACTTTGTGGATGTTTTCGATTGAGGTATAGTGCATACCGCCGGAACGCCGCGTTTCCCGGTTCAGCGTGGATTCAAAAATCGCGCCGAATATCGGCGGGCTGATTCGAGACCAGTTGAAATTCTCGGCCTTGTTCAGAATCAAGTCGATAATTTCATCGCCAAGGCGCGGAATTTCTATGCTTTCGTCGGAGAATAGCCCGCCGTTGACGTAAGGGAAGGCTTTCAAGTCATCGTCAAGATACGGGTCGCGCTCCTCCGGCTCTTGGTCAAGGACGTGGAACAGGTTGATTAACGCGTTGCGGTCTTCCGCTCTGTGCGCGTCCAGATAGTCGTGGAATCTCTTCTTTTTCTTGAAAACCCCGGCGTCCTCGGCGTAGAAGCAGAACACCAGCCGGACGCAAAGCGCGTTCAGACTTCTGAGCGTCTCCGGGCTTTCCGGGTTTTTGTACTGTTTCAAGAGCGTGTCGTAGAGTATGCGGACGATTTCCCCGGCCTGTAGGGAAATTTCCGTTTCCTCTTGAATGCGCTTGTCTTTGACGTTCGTCAGGAAGTTCAGGCGCGTGTACTGCGTCTCCAGATTGGCAAGCGCGAGAACTTCCGGCGGGTCGTTGGGGCGCTCCATGTCGTGAATGTGGAACGTGTGGAAATTGCATACCACAATCCAGCGCGGGTTCTGGCTATGCGGCAAGTTTCCCCCGTAACGCCGCGCCTGCTGAAACGGCGTCAGCATAGCTCCGTCCGACTGCTTCTGCCCTTTGCGGAGGTCGATGTCCGCGCTCTTTTGTTCAATCAGTACGCGGGTTTCCTTGATGTAGCCGTCAATAAAGCTGGTATGGCTCAACTTTACGGGCAATTCAAATTCGATATACT
>JAFSOM010000572.1 GCA_017447005.1 Oscillibacter sp. | reverse complement strand
GCGGCGTTTCCGGTAGCGTCGAACGTTCTATATAAAAAATTCGCGGAAAGGCCTGATTTCCCCTCCGGACCGTTTGCCAATGCGTACCAAAAGCCGTTCTTGTGATACCGCTCCACTTTCCCGTCCGCATTGATTTCGCATTCGTCCGCAAAACTCAAGTCATCCCGCAAATATCGTTCAACCTGTGATAAAATCATCTGCGCGTCCGCCTTCGCCATCGTATTGCGATAGAGCTTTTGCGCGACAGCGGCGCCGCTCGTCACGACTACCATGACAAGGCCTAAAATCAGCGTGGTAAGCAACATTTCCACAAGGCTGAATCCCCGATTGTCGGTCAAGCGCATACTGTCAGCCTCCTCACGTATCGCCGGTATCACCGGTATCGCCCGTGTCGCCGCTATCCTCCGCGTACTCATAGGCGACTACAGGTTTACTGCCGCCGTCGCGGAAGGATTTGATTTTCACGGGAACCGTATCCGAAACGCCCATATCGCTGGCGTCAACTTTTCCGTCGTTGTTGATGTCGAACTGAATTTCCGCCCTGTAATCGCCCGTCACCGTGACTTTCTTCGTCGGATTGACCGAACCGTTCATTTCGTTTAGGATAGTCGTATAGTCGTCGGCGTTCTCTTCGCCGCGGTGAATCAGCTTCGCGGACGCGGAAATCATGGTAGCCAAAAGCATAACGGACATGGAGCCGACCAGCAGAGCGAACATCGTCTCTATGAGCGATTCCCCCCGATTCGCTTTCCGTTTCATGATTACGCCACCCCCCGAACCTGCTCGATTTTCATATTGTCCCTTTGCCACCTGAACGTGATGAGCATCGTCTCTCCGCCCGCATTCTCTTGCAAAGCCGGGTAAACCACATCAGCGAGGCACACTAATTTGACGACATACGCGTTTTCAGGAATCTGACCGTCCGTATCCTCATCGCTGTAAAAAACAGCCGTGACGCTATGTTCCACGCTGTCCAGACTGGAATTGATGTCGCCTCTCATGCGCTTGGCCTCAACGCCGAACCGCCCGTAAACGGTTGACAATACGGAAGTATCCGCGCCGTTCTCCCGCACTTCTATGGTAAACGCCGTCGGGTCGCTTTCTCTGTAATTCGGCGCGCTTTCGTCGGCGCCCGGGAGGCTTTCGCCGCCACCCGGGGCGATTTCGTCGTTATTCGCCGCGCTCCCGATGTTGCCGAAATCATATTCCCAATAGTTTTTCGCTATCGTCGCTATCTTATCCGAACTCTGCCGCCCCGTGTAGATGTCGTAAACAGCCTTTTGCAGAAACGCGGATAATTTATCGCCCGCTTCCGGAATGGCGGGAGGAGACTCGGCGGAAATAGCAACGTCAGGAGACGGACGGAAAAATTTCAACGTAATTTCTTTTCCGTCCATCTTATCGGCGAACAGACGCGCCGCGGAAATTACCTTGTAGTATTTCCTGTCATACTCCGCCCGTTCGCTGATACGCCCGATGTTCGCGGTTGCCGCCGTGAGGATAATGGAACCGACCGTAGAGCAGACAAGCAAAAGAAACAGCGTCACAATCAGGGACGCGCCTCTTTTTGAATGTAATTTTGCTAAAAGCAAGGCCCGTTCCCTCCTTCGTCCGCCGTTATTCGTCAAAATTCATCTTGACAGATTGGAATCCATGACGCCGCCCGCCATTGCCTCAAAAAACGTCGCGTTGACGTTTACGGATGTTACGCCGTTGTTGTTGTTTCTGGAATAACGCAAGTCGCCTAAGAGACAACGGAAATCGCCTCTGGTCAGATTCCGCAGAATGTCCCGCGCCGGCTCATAGCCGTTTGTCGTAAAGCGTAGCGTGACATTCCGGCGTACCTGATTATCCTTGCGGGTCGGATTGGAAAACGAAATCGAATATTGTTCCGCCGCCGTCAGGATGTCATTCAAAAACGTGGTTTCCTCTTCAATGCTGTTATAGCTCGGCATACGGCTGGTATAGCCAATCCGCCCCAGTTCATCCAATTCCGCCTGCATTTTTTTGAGTTGCGCGAGGCGTTGCTGTACCTGCGCCAACTCCATGGTCATGGCGGTTTGCTGTGATTCGAGGCGTTCGATTTCCCGCGTAGTAGGGCGGTACAAAAACTGATAGTAGCAAAGCCCGGCGAGCAAAAGCGATAAAAAGACAATCAACGCTTTTTCCGTGCGGTTGATTTCGTCCGTGAGAAACTCCATGCTTGCCCCTCCTAATTCACGCTTGTCGCGTTTTTCAGGTAAATGACGATATTGGCGGTCACGGCGCCGCTTGCGGTGGAAGCGGTGTTCACGTCGCAACGGTCAACAATTTCCTCCGCCCGTATCGCTTTCGCCGTCTCGTTAATCGCTTCCAGCGTAGAGCCTGTAATGCTCATGCTCAACTGATTGCCGCTCAAGCTCCAAGCGTCCACCGGCGTGCGGGGCATAATCACGCGCTGTATCATTTCCATCGCTTTCAGGCGGTCAGGACGCTTTAATTCGTTATCCGTCATGCCGGAAGTGGTATAATGCGCGTATAAATCGTTGATTTCCCCAAACTCCGCAATCTGTGCGTAACCGGAATCCAACTGGCTCTGCACGGTCTGCACTTCCAGACGCGCCGCGGCGGCCTTTTGCAACAGGTCATAGACGCCGAATTTCCCGAACGCCCCCAAGCCGATAATCACCGCCGCAACCGCGCCCAGTATCGCGGCTATGGGGATACGCTTTTCGTGCAGACGCGCCATATTTACCGAAATCTTAAACGGCAGATTGGCGCGCTTGTGGATGAATGATTTGTCCGCGCCGGGGAAGGCCTCCGTAATGCCGATTGCCGGAGCGTAAGTGTAGATGTCCTCCACGTCTTCCGCGTAGGGCATCATATCCGTGATGGAATGGACTTTCAGGTTCAGGCCTTCCGTGATGGTTTTCCGCAGAGGCTCCACCACCGCGCCGCCGCCGAAAATCCAGATTCCCGACAAATGGCTGTCCGGATTGCTGAAGCGGAAGAAGTTCAACGCCCGCGTCAGTTCCAGAACGATATTATTATAGGCGCTCTGGCAGTAGTCCCCGCTCTGGCACCCGTCGAAGTTCGAGAGGAAATAGGTATGGGCGACGTGAACATCCACGCTGAAATGTTCCGCGACCACGTTGTCGAGTACGGACAGGCCGAAGTCAAGAGCGCGTGTCGCCATATGGTGGACGCCGCGAAACATATACATGCGGATGGCCTGATAGCCCAAATCCAGAAAGCAGTATTCGAGCGGTTTGGGGGCGCGTCCGTACTCGGAGGCGCGGATAACCGCCATAAACGCGCATTCCAGCGGCGCGGCGCGAACCAGTCGTAACCCCGCCTTGCGCATGACTTCCCGCGCCGTCAAAATCATATCTTCCGGCGCAGCGACGGCTAACAGTTCCATCGCCCCGCCGTAGTCTTTGACTTCCTGACCTTCTCCGTCCAGTCCCGGCTCCAAAGCTTCCGGGACGGGCGGGAAGTCCGGCGCGGTTTCCCGTCCGCCGTCCTTTTTCGGCTTCTCTTTCTTTTTGCCTCTTCCCTTTTTCTGCGATTTCTCAAACTCCGCCAGTTCCTCTTCTCTAGGCAGGGAAAGGACGGCGTAGTCAAAGACATAATCTTTCAGTTCGCCCGTGATGTAGTCGTTAAACTCATAGGGCAGGTTATAGGTAAGCTGTTCCTCGCTCATGGGGGGCATATTGAGCACGCGCAGATAGAGCGGGTCGTCGGAGAGCACAACCGCGGCGTCCTGTACGCGGATACGGTTCTTGTCGAGCGTATCGCGGAGCAGTTCGGCCATGGTGTCCGGCGAGGTAATGCGCCCTTCGCGGAAGAGATTTTCCGGCACGGGTACGCTTACGGTTTTCTTGACGCGCCCATTGTTTAACACGGCCAGTTTCAGCCGATTGGTTCCGATGTCAATGCCCAGAATCGATTTTGCCATAACGGTTTCTCCCCCCGTGTAAAAGATTCTATGCGTCTTAATTACGCCGGGTAGGGGATAGCGTCGCCGTCCCAGCCCCAGTCGCGCCGCCAGTTGGCGCAGTAGTTTTCGTCGGCGAACGCCAGATGGCTGACGCCTTCGCCGTCAAGGTCATAAAACGCGACGGTACCGCTATAGCCGGAGGAGTAGTATGTACTCCGCGTAAGTTCAATGTCCTGCTTGATGGCGGTGAGTTCCTTACCGTTGAGAGAGATAGTCACGCTTTTCGGGTCTTCGTCGGGAACAATCAAACGCTTTCGCTGAATTTCGGCGCCGATTTTTTCCAGCGCGGTTTTCGCGTTGATACGGGTACGGCGTTGGCGGTCTTCGTCGTGCAGACCGCAGACGACGGTGTAACGCCGCTTGGCGTCGGGGTCGTCGTCGTTCTCCTCCTCGGCGTTCACGGCGACAAGATGACATTCGCCGCCGCCCGGACAGAGCGTGTCCATGGCCCACTTGCTTTTCGTCAGAATCTGTTGCGCCCGTTCGAGCGTGATACCGCCCGCGCCGCTCTGGACAATCTCCATGTTAATCATATTCTGGGCCTTGTTCACGGCGACGGAACAGCCGTATGTCGCCATACGGTCGCGCACCGCGACAAAGAGCGGCTCGCCGAAAACAATGATAGACATGACCACGCAGGCCACGCTCAAAACCAGCACGATGACGGAAACGCCGCTTTGCGATTTGAGTTTTTTCGATACGATAGAATGTTTCATAAAAAAAACCCGCTTGAAAAATGGTCATTGCCGCGAATGCGTTTTTCTCTCTTCGCTTTACGGCGCATTGACAATGTGCGCACGACCGTATATAATCACGTGAAAGTGAAAGGAGGCGGCGTTGATGTCCGTAACCAGCAATATCAACATCCGTGTGGACACAAAACTGAAACAGGACGCGGAGGAATTATTTCACGACCTTGGCCTGACGATGTCCGGCGCAATTACGCTCTTTCTGCAATGCGCCGTGAACAATAACGGCATTCCCTTCGAGGTGAAGCGCGCCCCGAACGCCGTGACAAAGGCCGCGCTTGCGGAGTATGAGGAAATGCAAAAGAATCCCGGCAGTTATCCGCGCTACCGCTCGTTTGACGAACTTCTCAACGAGGTGTTGGAAGATGCTTGACATAGTAGCTTCCAACCAGTTCAAAAGAGATTTAAAACTCGCAAAGAAGCGCGGTTGCAAGATAGAGCGTCTGCGCTCAGTCGTTATGGCGCTTGCCGCCGGGGAAGAGCTGGCCCCGCAATACCGCGACCATGCCTTGACCGGAGACCACATCGGATTCCGGGAATGTCATGTGGAATCAGACTGGTTACTTGTCTACAAAATCAAGCCGGACGTTCTGGAATTGTACCTGTTTCGCACGGGGACGCATTCCGACCTGTTTTCGTAAACCGCTCCGTCAGGCGGGAGAACATCCGGCGCGGTATCCCGCATTGCGGAGGCAAGTTTCACAGCGTACTTTCCCCCGCTCCGGTTTGGCGCGGGGGAAAGCGCGTTTTTAACGGTTACTTGCCGTGGTCAGTCAGCGGATACCGAACTAGCAAAAATTACTCTCCCTCAGGTTAAGGACTGTTTTAGGGTTCGCTCGGGGTCGGGTCGCTCGGGGTCGGGTCACTCGGGGTCGGGTTAGTGGTACCGCCGCTGCCGGCGTCGTCAAAGCTAGTAGGACCAGTTTTGTCAAAGCGGTCATCGTCAAAGCTACTGGCGAACATGACTTGCACCGAGTTGTCAATCGTATTGACCAGAATACGGATACCGGCCTTTTTGGAATTGCCGTCAAATTGAATGGACGCGGGCATATCATTGGTAAGGTCAGTTCCCTGCCAGCCGTTCTGCGTGGATTTTCCGGCCATGGGGGTACCGCCGCCGTCCGCCTTGGCAATTACGCCGTCTTTCGTGTAGATGAGTTGATTGTAGCCGTCGCTAAGAGTATTCGTCTCGTCAACCTTGCCGACCAGTACGACGGAAGTCGCGGCGGCGCAGAGAAAAAGCATTTGGAATAATGAGATATAGTGGAAAAGTGTCGGAAAATATGCTACAATGACAGCATGAAAGTTAAAAGTTTGAAAAAGGCTCTTCAAGGGGTCAAAGACCCGCGCCGAACGGAATGCGG
>JAFSOM010000571.1 GCA_017447005.1 Oscillibacter sp. | reverse complement strand
TCGCGCTCGAACGGGAAGGAAAAATTATGGTTATCGCGCCCGACGATACCTTAGGATGTTCGCGCACGGAACGCGATTTAAGCGTCATTCGCGCCCTGTGGCAACAAGGCTACTTTATGGGCCGGAAAGCCGCCGGAAATATCCGCCGTTTCTGGAGCGCACCCGCCTGAACTGCCGCCAATCATCCGCGAAAAAGCAATCCCCCGGTCGTATCGCAACGACTGGGGGATTCCGCTTGTCATGACACGCTTTCTTTCACGGGACAATCCCGCGCCGCGTTCAGGCCTTGACGGGCTTACGCGCTTCCTAATCCGCGCCGCCGTCAGCCTGATACGCTTCCCAAGTCCGCGCCGGGTTCAGTCCTCCACGGGCTTGAACTCTTCCTTACCCGCGCCGCATACCGGGCAAACCCAATCCTCCGGCAAATCCTCGAACGCCGTGCCCGGCGCGATGTCGTTGTCGGGGTCGCCCTCGGCGGGGTCATACACGTATCCGCAAGGCTCGCACTCGTACTTTTTCATAATGTTTTTCTCCTTTTCCTTATTTCCACTCACGGAACCGCGAAACCATCCGCCGTCCCGGGAATAGGTAACTCCGTCACGGCTCGCCGCCGTAAGGCCCGCTACGGTCGTTTCCGTCATAACTGCCGCTATGCTCGTTTCCGTCGTAACTGCCGCTACGGTCGTTTCCGTCATAGCCGTCGACGCTCTCCGCGCTCTGGTAACGCTCTCCGCCGTCGTCGTAAGGGGCCGGATAATTGTTACCGCCGTCGTAAGGGGTCTGATAATCGTCGCTGTCAGGCGCGAGACCGACGCCCGACGCCCGTTTCGCCGTATCGAAATACGCCAGCTCTACGCACTGATAATGCGCCCGGTAGTACATCGACACGACCAGCGCCCAAACCGCGCTCAACGCTTCCCAAGCCATCCAAGGAATGCCGAACACGTCCGGGTTGACGTAGTTGAGAACGTCCTGCAAGTTCCAATACAGCGACCCGCCGACAATGCCTTGTACTTGTACCTGAATATTGTAGCGGTAGAGCAAATCGGGCAACGCGGCCAGCAGCCCCCAGCCCAGATAGCTCAAATCTAACAGGAAAATTTGACCTTTCAATCCATACGTCTGACGCTTGCTCATGGAAAGCGCGTCCATGACGCCCAGTTCCGGATTCTCCAGCAGATTGTAGAGCGCGAAACGGTAGCGGTAGAGCGCGATAATCCCCGGAATGATAAAGAGCATGGACCATAACGCCACAAACAGCCATTCGACCAGCGTCAGCAGAATGACTTTCCCAGCGACGGAAAAGCCGTCGAACAACGTCAGATATTCGGCGCGTTCGCCCCGGCGCACCGTCATGCAGTAGAGCACGAAACCCGCGTCCAGCGCGACGGACAACATCAGCGTTAAGACCATCAGAAACACATACAATATATTTGTTCCGTTGCCGATGTAATTCAAGAGCGAAAGAATCGCCTTCAAGCCCAGCCACAACGCCGCCATTCTGCGGGGCGATACCTGCGCGGTTTCCAGCAGTTCCCGAACCCGCGCCTTGTAGACCCTCCGGTCTATCCGTTCCGTCACGGCGGACACCTCCTTTTCTATGTCGGACTGTTTCCATGTCTTCTATGTCGACCTGTCGGGGGCGAATCCCGAAACAGTCCCCGCGCTACAGTTTGCCACGTATCGCGCTAAGTGTCAATAGATATTTTGAATTTTTCCGGCGTTTGGGGAAAAACAATCGTTCCGCCGCTTCTGTTTTCTGGCGCCGGACGAAAAGCAAACCTTCCGGCGCTTCCGTTTTTCCGGCGCCGGATGAAAAACAATCGTTCCGGCGCGCTTTTGCGGTTGCGGATTTCCCCGCAATGCGCTATAATGAGGGCGTCTGAAAGGAAAGGGGGGAGTTTTATGTCGGCGCCGTACTTTGTGACCCGGGGCATCGTCCTGCGGGAGACCGTGACCCGGGAAAGCGATAAGATTTTGACCCTCCTGACGGACGACCACGGCAAAACGCCTGTTATCGCCCGCGGCGCCCGACGCAAAAACAGTCCCCTCGCCGCCTCCGCGCAGTCGCTCGCGTACTCCGAATGGACGATTTACCGCCGCGGGAACTGGCATTACGCCAAGGACGGCGCCACACTGGAACTGTTCCCCGGTCTGCGCGACGACCTCGAAACGCTCTCCCTCGGCTTTTACTTCGCTGAACTCGCGGAGGCCGTCGCGGTAGAGGATACCCCCGCCGCGCCGCTCCTGCGTCACCTGCTGAACGGTCTTTACGCGCTCTCCACGCGCCGTTATCCGCTCCCGCTCGTCAAGGCCGCCTTTGAACTGAAATTCCTGTGCGTCGCCGGATTCGGCCCGCTCGCCGACGCCTGCGCCCGTTGCGGCAATCCGAATCCGTCAGAACCCATGCTGGACGCCGTTCAGGGCGTGATACGCTGTCGGAACTGCGGCCCCGTCAACGACGGCAACGCCGCGCCGCTCTGCCCTGATTCCCTCGCGGCTCTGCGCCACGTCGTCTACGGGGACGAAAAACGCCTGTACGCCTTCCGTCTCGGCCCGGAACCCTTAAAACGTCTCGCGGACGCCTCCGAACAGTTTCTTTTCGCCCAAATGGAACGCCGTTTCCGCACGCTCGAATTTTACAAAAGCCTCGCGCCCTCGAAAGGAACCGCCCTATGATTGACCTGAATTTCGGCCCCTACGCCGTGCGCGTCAACCTCGAACGCACGCGCACATACTACGCCCTGCACCCGCTCCCGTGGGTGGATTGCGAATGTCCCGGCTGTCGGAACTTTACCCGCGCCGTGAAAACTCTGCCGCAAGCCGTGACCGGATTCTATCGCAAACTCGGACTTGACCCGCTCAAGCCCGCCGAAGTCTGTCATTACGAAAGCCTCCCTGACAGCGTATTCACCAGCGCATGGTATCACGTCTGCGGGGAACTCGTCAAGGGCGGCCCCGTTCCCGGACAGCATGCGCGTTACGGCGCCATATGGAAACTCGCCGACGGCGTTTCCGTCGCCTGCTGTTCCGACTGCGATTTGCTCCCCGACGATTTCCCGCAACCCTGCTTTCAAATTGAATTTTGGTTTGAGCGTCTGCCGTGGCTCCTCGACGAACCCAACCCGTATTAACGCCGCATTCCGCGCTGTGAGGCCGCGCCCTTGTAATCGTCCGCGCTGGAATGCCCGATAGCCCCGTTTATTTTCCTGACAGGAGAATCCCTATATGAGTGAACTTACCGAAAAGTCCGTCCGTACTCTGGAACTCCCCCGCGTACTGGAACTGCTCGCGGAACAGGCCGTCAGCGCGGAGGCCAAAGAACGCTCGTTACGCGTCCGGCCCGAAACGTTGCGGGAGGATGTCGAACGCTTATTGAACGAAACCGACGACGCCCGCGCCCTAATCGGACAGCATGGAAGCCCGTCCTTTTCCGGCGTGAAGCCCGTCGCGGAAGCCCTTGACCGCGCCGACCGGGGCGGAGCGCTGAATCTTCACGAACTGCTAATCGTCGCGGGCGTCCTCACTGCGGCGCGGCGTACCCGCGAATACTTCCCCGACGAACGTCAGGAGCGCGGCCCGCTCGACAGTTATTTTCTCTCCCTGCGCGGCAACCGCTTTCTCGAAGAGAAAATACGCCGCTGTATCCCCGACGAAGATACCGTGTCCGACGCCGCCAGCCCCGAACTCGCCGACATCCGGCGTCATATGCGGGCGGCGCAGTCGAAAAGCCGTCAGATTCTACAGAAAATCGTATCGTCGCCCAGTTACGCAAAAATTTTACAGGAATCCATCATCACCCAGCGCGACGGGCGTTTTGTCGTACCCGTCAAGGCCGAACAGCGCGCCGCTATGCCCGGTCTCGTACACGACATCTCCTCATCCGGCGCGACGGTGTTTGTGGAACCCATGGGCGTCGTACAGGCCAATAATGAGTTTATCGAACTGCAAGCCAAAGAGCAAAAGGAAATTGACCGTATCCTCGCGGAACTCTCCGCCGACGCCGCCGCCCACCGCCGCGACATTGAGGACGATTACAACAACCTCGTGCGGCTTGACCTCATTTTCGCACGCGGTCAGCTTTCCTATAAAATGGACGCCGTGCGGCCCGTTCTGCGCCGTGACGGGGCCATCCGCTTACGGAAAGCGCGTCATCTGTTGCTTGACCCCAAATCCGCCGTGCGCATTGACATTTCCCTCGGCGAAGAGTTCGACACGCTCGTTATCACCGGGCCGAATACGGGCGGCAAAACCGTCAGCCTGAAAACGTTAGGCCTGCTCACGCTAATGGCCCAATGCGGCCTGCACATCCCAGCCGGGGACGGTAGCGTGTTATCCGTCTATGAGCGCGTACTGGCCGACATCGGCGACGAACAGAGCATTGAACAAAGCCTTTCCACATTCTCCGCGCATATGACCAACATCGTCGCCATTCTACAGGAAACTGACGACAAAAGTCTGCTCCTGTTCGACGAACTCGGCGCGGGTACCGACCCCGTAGAGGGCGCCGCGCTTGCAATCGCCGTCATTCAACGCGTCCGCGCTCTCGGGGCGAAGTCCGCCGCGACCACGCATTACGCGGAGCTGAAAACGTTCGCCATGACGACCGCCGGCGTGGAAAACGCGTCCTGTGAGTTCAACGTTGAGACGCTCGCGCCCACGTACCGCCTCATTATTGGCATTCCGGGGAAGTCGAACGCGTTCGCAATCTCGCGCCGTCTCGGACTGCCGGAGGACATCATCGCCGACGCCCAAGCGCAAATGAGCGGCGACAGTCTGCGCTTTGAGGATATTCTTACCCAGTTGGAGGAAAAGCGTCAGGCGCTGGAACGTCGGGAGACGGAATCGGAGCGGCTTTACCGTCAGCGGGAGGAGGACGCCAGAAAAGCGCGGGAGTTCCGCGAACAGATGGAGCGCGCCAAAGAGCACGCCCGAAGCCGGGGAGAGGCCGAAGCGAAACGGATTCTCAAAGACGCCAGAAGCGCCGCCGACGGCGTTTTCGCCGAACTCGACGCCTTACGCAAAGCCCATGAAAAGGCCCTGCTCGAACATGGCCCCGTGGTGGACTCCAACGAAGCCCGCGCCGAACTGCGCCGCAAATTACGCGAAGCCGAAGACGCGCTTTCTCATCCCGACCCGCGTCAGGAGCCGATACCGAAGCCAAGCCGCCCGATTCAGGCCGGAGACCTCGTAGAGATTCCCGGCGTCCGCACGCCCGCCGAAGTCGTCAGCGTGGACGGAGAAACCTTGCGTCTGAAAGCCGGGCCGATTAACATGAAGGTGAACGCGTCGGAAGTGCGTCTGATTGAAGGCCCCGAACGCGCCGCCTTGAATCAGCCCGTAACGCGTAAGAAGCGCGGCGTATCCGGCGCAAGCGCGACGCGTACCGCGCCGAAAAGCGGCGTCTCGTTCTCTCCGCGTTCCGCCGCGCAACGGGAACTTGATATTCGCGGCATGGAGACCATAGAGGCCGAAAGCGTTGTGGAAAATTTCCTTTCCGGCGCCGTTATGGGACATCTCGAAACCGTCGTGATTATTCACGGCAAGGGTACGGGCGCTCTGCGCAAAGCCGTACACGGGATTCTGAAACGCAACAAGGCCGTGAAGAGTTTCCGTTTGGGCGTCTACGGGGAAGGCGAGGACGGCGTAACCGTCGTGACTTTGAAAAAATAGGAGTTAGCGTATGAAAGCCGTATTGTTTGGAATCTGGCTGTTGGTGTTCAGTATTTTTCTGATAATCTGCGATAATTTGGGCATTACCCCTGATTGGATAGCGCTTTTCAGCCTTCCGTCCATTGGATTTGTCCTCTACGGGCTTTTTCGCGGAGACTGGAGCGGCTCATAGAATAATCGCAACGCGCAAAGTTAAAACGGAGGTATCACCATGCAAGAACTTGAAAAGCAATTCCATATCCAGTGTACGACCGGCGACATAGGCCGCTACTGCATTCTCCCCGGCGATCCCGGACGCGTCCCCGCTATCGCCGCATACTTTGACGACGCGCACGAAGTCGCCTGTAACCGCGAGTTCCGCGTCTGGACAGGCTATCTGCTGGGCGAAAAAGTGACCGCCTGTTCCACGGGTATCGGCGGGCCGTCCGCCGCTATCGCCATGGAGGAACTGCACAAGTGCGGCGCGGATACGTTTCTAAGAACCGGAACCTGCGGCGGCATTGACCTCAACGTCCGTTCCGGCGACATCGTGGTAGCGACCGGGGCGGTACGCTTTGAGCATACCAGTCTGGAGTACGCGCCGCCGGAGTTCCCCGCCGTGGGCAATCTCGACGCCGTCAACGCGCTCGTCAACGCCGCCAAAGCGTTAGGGATGACCGTACACGCCGGCGTGGTGCAGAGTAAGGACAGTTTCTACGGACAGCACAGCCCCGACGCGTCGCCCGTCAGTTACGAGTTGAAAGCCAAGTGGGAAGCGTGGAAGCGCTTAGGCGTCAAGGCCAGCGAGATGGAGACCGCCGCGCTTTATGTCGTGGCCGCCGCGCTGGGCGTGCGTTGCGGGGCCTGCTTCCATGTCATCTGGAATCAGGAGCGCGAACAGGCCGGACTTGACCAGCAAATGAGCGTGGACACGTCCGCCGCCGTGCGCGTCGCCGTGGAAGGCCTCAAAAATCTGATTGCCGCCGACCGCGCCTGAACGCCGTTTGTTACCGTTTCTTTAAAAATCCGCGTCAGCGCTTGCAAAATTCGGTTTTTCATAGTACAGTAAAGGACAGTGCGCGACATCTTAACTGGAGGAACTGTACTATGAGAAAACAATTGCTTTCCCTGCTTTGCGCCCTGTTCATCGTCTTTTCGTGCGTCCCGGCCTCGTTCGCCCTTGAGGGAGAGGCCCAACGCGCCGCCGATACCTTAATCACCCTCGGACTGCTGGAAGGCTTGGACGGCGGGACATATG
>JAFSOM010000049.1 GCA_017447005.1 Oscillibacter sp. | reverse complement strand
TGTGACGAGGGCGTGTTGGAATGGATTGACAAGCGAAACCTGCTGACTTTGCCCATGTGGGCGGGCGACGCGCTGTTTTTGCGGCTTCTGGAGGATAACGCCCCGTTTTTCTCCCTGAAACTGCGTTACGAGGGGGAACGGCTGGCCTACGCCGCGCTCAACGGAAAGCCGCTGGACGTGCGGGAGGCCTTGGAGAACGCGTGGAAATCGCCGGAGGCGCGGAGGGTATCCGCGGATACAGGGAAGGATTGAGGAAAAGCGTATGGAAAAAGCGGAAAGCGCGGAAAAGAAAGTCCTGTTGTTTGGCTTTGACGACCTGCGGAGCATTCTGGCCGTGAAGAGCGCGTTGGAGGCGTTCGGCGCGGAACTGATTCCCGTGGCCAAAGGCGATTACGGAAAGACGCTTTCCGTACTGGCCGGGGAGGAGACGCCGGACGACGACGCCGAATCCAAATCCGTCGGCGACGCAATCCCCGGACGTATGGCGGTACTGTGCGGACTGAATGAGGAGTTGGAGCCGTTATTAGCGGCGTTGGCGGACGCGGGCGTCGGGCCGGACTGTCTGAAAGCCGTCCTGACGCGTCACAATCGCGCATGGAGCGCGGCGCGGCTGTACATGGAACTCTCCCGCGAACACGCCGCGCTGTCCGGCGGCGCGCAGGCGTGAAACGCCGACGGAACATTTTAAATAGCGCGAGAAAGTCCCGTTCCGGTCAGGCGCGGGGCTTTTCCCATAAAAATCCCGCGCCGATTTCATTTTTTAGGCTTTACAGAATTGGCAAAATATGATATGTTATCGTTTGTTCCATGTTCCACAGATTTAGTAAAGAAATGGGGGTTCGTTATGCCGTATCACGGAATCTGTATCGGGTTCGTATCGGGCAAGGGCGGCGCCGGGAAAACCGCGCTCCTGACCGGAATCGGCGCCGCGCTGGCGCAACTCGGTAAGCGAACGCTCTGCATGGACTGCAATATGAACTTCCGCAGTCTGGATTTGGCCTTGGGCCTGACGGAACAATCCCTGATGGACTTCACCGACGTGGCCGCCGGACGCTGCGCGCTCTCCGACGCCGTGACGGAACATCCGTCGCAACCGGGCCTGTTCCTGCTCAACGCCCCCGCCCGCGCCGAATCTCTCGCCGAAACGCAAATACAGGCGCTGGCGGCGGACATCCGGGAACAGTTCGACTACTGCCTGCTGGACGCGCCGCCGGGTTTGGGCGACGGCTTCCGTCTCGTGACGCGGGCGGCGGAGCGTATTTTCGTCGTCGCGGAACTGAATCCGCTTGCCCGACGCGCCGCGCAACGGGTGGCCCTCGAATTAGAACATTTCCCGCCGGACGCGGCCCGGCTGATTGTCAACCGCGTAAGCGTCAGGCGGTTTCCATTCCGTAAGCCTGAACTGACCATAGACGACCTCATGGACAGCGCCGGACTTCCGCTCATGGGCCTAGTCCCGGAGGATGAGGCGGTATCGCTGGCCTTAAGCCGCGGAATCCCGGTTACGTTACTGCCGCAGGACGGCGCGGCGGCGCGGGCGTGCCGCAATATCGCCCGACGCGTAACCGGGGAGGCGGTCAAACTCCCCCGCCTGTACCGATAGACGTTAAGTTAGCGTAGCCTTTACGAAGAACCCCCCTAAATCCTAACGTTATTCACTTTACGCGTACCCCCCCTAAATCCCCCCTTTCAGGGGGGACTTACCGGAATTGCAACGCCTTGAAAAATCCGTTCCCCCGCCCCTGAAAGGGGTGGGGGACAGGGGGAGGGGTTCGGATGATGATAAAACACTCGCGGA
>JAFSOM010000570.1 GCA_017447005.1 Oscillibacter sp. | reverse complement strand
GCATATTATTCTCGCCTTTCTCCAAGCTGTCAATGTCATCGGCGGTCAGGTCATGGCCTGCCTTCAGAGCCAGTTCCTCCTGCGTCATATGGCGAATCTGTCTGATTCTCCGAATCTGCGCTCCCGTTGCCCGAAGCGCTTTGGCCTCAATGCTCGTCATGTCGTTATCCGGCACGTTCGCTCAGTCCCCTTTCATGCGTTTTATGGATATGGAACAAAACTCATTATACCCGATAAATAGCAGAAAAGCAAGACAAAATTAAGATTTTGAACCGATTGCCGCAGAATGCGGCGGTCGGTTTTCTTTTTGCGTTTGGACTTGACAGACAAATATATTGCCCCGCCGCCTGTTCTCCCTTACTCTGGAAGGATTGAAAAAAGTCGGAAAAGGGGGCAAGGCCTTGAATAACGGCATATTGCTCTCTGACGCCCTATCCCGGCGTCCCGTCTTATGCAACAGGCGACTATGGCAGGCGTACATAGCTAAATATCCTTAGCCCTCCATTTCAGCGGCTATTCAACAAAGAAAGAGCGAAATGGAGGACAAAATAAACATGAATCGCTATCTCGTATACAAGAACTCGGTTGACGCTTCCGAGGGATACGTTGAAATTACGGGAACGGATTTCTACCGTCTGGTGCGGGAGAACAATCTTCTGCCCAGGGAAGAACGGCGCGTTTTCGCCCGTTACGACGCGCGGGACGAGCAGGACAACAGCGTGATGTACTGGGAGACTACCCGCGAGGGAGAAAAGCGCTGGCGTCGTGCGGATAACGCGTTCGAGACACACAATGCCAGCCTGTATGCCGATGACAACTTCTCCTCGCTGGACGATATGACGGACGATGAGTTCAGCGGTCGCGGCAAATATCCCCTCTCCGGGCGTCAGGCGGAAAAGGTCGTGGAATCCAACGCGTTTGTGGAACAGCTTTTCCGTTCGCTGGACGGTCAGGAACTCTGGACGGATATGCTGACCATGTATCTGAACGGACAGAAACGCGAGTGCGCCTCGACCCTCGCCCGCAAATACGGCAAATGCGACAAGACGATGCGCAACCGCCAGAAGGAACTCAACGAACTGCTCAAAAAGTTCGCGGCGGATTGGGCATAATCGCCGATTTCAGAGCGTTGAATTTGTGCAAACCGCTGAATTTTTCAAAATCGGCGTTTTTCGTTTCCGTTTTGCGATGGGATTTTCGCGGATAGTATTATAGAAAGGCTTATTCGCCGCTGGCGTCCGCTTGGAAGCGGCGTCCGCGCAACGGACGGACAACCTTTCCGCGCACCTTGTCAACGGAATATCGCCCAAAATCGGGATAAGGGATTACGCCCGGACGCGCCATGACCCGGAAAGAAGCCGTTCTCTTTCCGGCGAGCGGGAAAAGTCCGCGCCGACATCCCGGCGGGGCCAGTAGCCCCGCCTATGCCCCAAAAAGCCATTTCTGAACGGCAAGGAGGTGAATGATTCAATGGATTGGAAAGTATCCGCAAGAAAGGAGCCGGAACTTTTAGGTCTGGCGCTCCGAAGCGTCCGGGAATCCAAAGGCATGACGCGGGCTGAACTGAAGCAACTCATGAAGGACGAATCCTGCACGGAAGAAACCATCCGGGCCTATGAGGAGGACGGCGTTCCTATGGGCGTGGAGACGTTTTTCGCGTTCACGAAAGCCCTCGGCATTACGCCGAACGACCTCGCGCCGACCTCCGTCATGAAAGATGCGACCTCCGCGCTCGGCGATTACGCCCGTCTGAACGGGGTCAACAAGAGAATGGTTGACCAGATGATTGGCCTTTTCCTGAGACAGCAGAGGCCGGAAGGCGGCGAATGAGCCACTCGGACGCAGGTCTAATCACAATCAGGGGCGAAACTGGCGACGCTCTTTCAAAGCGCGGAAAGGACGCTGAAAGCCTTGTTCAGAGAACGGGAAACGTATGTCGGCTTCTTTCGACTGTTCCGCATCTTGGAAAAGCGGCTGTCGCCTGTTTTGCCGTATCAGGAGGAATAGCCTATGCCCTTGGATACAAATGACGCTTGGCACAAAGACGCGTTAATGGAAACCGGAAACCGGGTAACGGCGCTCAGAAAGGAGCGCAGCGTTACGCAGGACGAACTCGGCAAGCGGGTGGGATTCAACGGCAACACGGTTTCCCGAATTGAAAACGGACGCGTTAATATGCGCCTGACCGCTTACTTTGACATTGTTGCAATCCTTCAGGTAACGCCCAATGATATGTGTCCCCGCCGTCTCTTGGACGGGACGCCTCTGGAACGCTACAATGAGTTGAGCCGCACGGGGCGCGACCTTCTGCACGGGCTGATTGACGTTTTGCTGGGAGAGCCGAGCAACCGGGCGTAAAATCGCGTCCCCGTCAAGTCCGTGTCCCGCATCCGGCTTGAAAAAGACAGCCTCTCCCCGTTTCGGCGGGGAGAGTTTTTTCATGACGAAGCGTCAATCCGGGGGACGCGCCTTTTGGGGCTTTTTTTGCGATTCGCCCGTACTGGCGAGTTTTTCCGCAAAAAGCCCGAAAAGTTCTCCGGCACAGGCATGGACTAATAAAACGGCTTATGGTATAATGGTAATCCATTCCAAGGAACGCTCGACCGCTTTTTTCATAGAAAAGCCGCCGAATAAAACGGGAGGCCAACGGCATTGGACAGGAAGATTCGGGACATCTTACGGGATTATCCTCCCACGATGAAATCCGCGCAGGTTTGCAAGATTCTCCAGATTCACCGCAAAACCCTGTACAAGCTGATTCGCAACGGAGAGGTTTCCGCTTCTATGGTCGGAAATAGCTACAGGATAACGAAGGAGAGCGTCGGCAATTACTGAACGCGCATGAAGAAGAAAGGCATGGG
>JAFSOM010000569.1 GCA_017447005.1 Oscillibacter sp. | reverse complement strand
GCGACGCTGTACACGCCCGGCGCGGACACATCCATTTCGTTCATTTCCAAGGAACTTGCGATATGCAGTACGGCGCGCTGACTGTAGCTATCCTGCCATTCGCCGGCAAATTCTTCTCCCGTAAAGCCGGACGCGTCCAGCGCCCATCCCCCATTCACCGTCACAAGGGCGTCGTACCACTCCGACATGATATTGCATGTATCCGACGCGTGGTCGCCATTCTCAAAAACCGCCCTGTAGAGCGTTTCATTGTCGCCGCTCCAAACTTGACGGATATAGTGTTCCTTGCCCTCCGCCCGGAAAAAGTCAAAGCGGATGTCGTCGTCGGGGAAACTCAAAACGATATATTCGCCGTCGGGCGTCTCGCTGTCGTCGGCGGGTTCAAACGTGACGCCGTTCGTCAGGCTCTCCGCATACGACGACGCGTCAAAGCCGCTCCCGTCCATCGGGCCGTATTCCGTCGCGCTGACGGTATAGTTTACGCCGTCCATATACGCGACACGCGCAAGGTACATATCAAGGGCAGTATTGCCGCGCTTTTCAGCGGTAAGGCCGGGATTTTCCGCAAGGAAAGTATCCGGCGCAGTCGCCGCCCATTCGTTGAGCGCCGTCCACTGGTCGATACTCTCTTTATCGGCGTAGTCCTCCCGCACAAGGCGCACGTCCGTAGGGTGACAGTACATATAATATTGGCCGTCCGTGTTTTTTGCGAATACCTCCTCGCCGGACATATCATAGCAAATCGCCTCGTGGAATGCGTCCTCACTAATACGCGCCACGCTGAACAGCCAGCCCGCGCCGTCGTAGTCGTCGCCCTGCGCGTTCGCCGCCTCAATCGACGCCTTCTCCGACACGCTGAACAGTACGCCGTTCGGGTCGTTTTGCGGCGTCTCAATCACCAGAAGGTCTTTGTATTCAGGCGGCACGGAAAGACGGAATCCGGCGTTTACGACGCCTTCACTTCCCGTAGCCGCCGATGTTCCGGAAGTTTTGCCTTCCGTCGTCGCTGATGTTCCGGAAGTTCCGTTCGTCGGCCCCGCGACGGAACAGGCCGCCAGCGTCAGCGTCAATAAAACCGCCGCAATCACGCTGAACGGAGATTTTTTCCGGTACTTCATAATTTCCACAATCCTTTCCCGCGTCGCGTTTGTCCCGAAAGCCGCAAAGGGCGAGGGCGTCCGGCGGCGTTCCTCCTCCGCAAGCAAAGCGCGGGCATACGCGGCGCGTTCCGTACCGCCCAAGCGGTCAAGCGCCTCCTCGTCACAGCTCAACTCCATATCCCGGTTAGCCAGCGCGTACAGCGCCCAGACAGTGGGGTTGAACCAGTGAAGCGTCAGCGCAAGCGCGAGCGCGAATTTGAAAGCCGCGTCAAAACGGCGCATATGAATATATTCATGTTCCAGCGCGAACCTTGCCTCCGGCCTGTCCCACCACGACGCCGCGCCGGGGACAAGAATTACCGGACGCAGTATGCCGTAAGTCATGGGCGAATCCAAGCCGCCGAACGACTTGATAGCGAATTTCCGTTTCAGCGGATGCGTTTTCATCCATACCCGCGCCGCGTCGCGCTCCACCGGGAAAGCCTGACGAAACTTCCGGTATCCGGTTGCGTACACGATAACGAAAAACGCGCCCACGATACACGCGCCCGCCGCCCAGATAATCCGCAACCAGTACGCGACGTTTTGCGGTTGCGTTCTTGTTTGCGGCCTGTACGCGGGAAACGGATTTTCCGTCGCGTGTCCGTCAAATTGCGCCCGCGGCGATGGCGCAAGGGCGGCGTTACGGACAGCGGGAGAGACAGCGTTTACAGCGCTCTCCACGCGTTTTTCCCGTTCGGCGGAGAAGTCCGGTACGGGAAGCGAAACGCGGAAAATCGGCGCGAACGGTATCAGCAGGCGTATCAGAACAATCGCCCATAATACAAGAAATGTCCGCTTTGGCAGTACGCGCAATGTGAATAACCGCAGAAACGCAACCGCTAAAACAAGGACGCCGCCGGACGCGCTCATTTGCAAAAGGTTCATCTCCTCGCCCCGCTTACTCCAATTCGCCGATAATGGCCCGCAGTTTTTGGATTTCCTCGTCAGAGAGTTTCTTCCGGCCCAGCAGGGCGGCGAACAGTTTGTCCGCCGAACCGTCAAAAATACGGTCAATCAGGCGGTCGGTTTCCTCGCGCTGTACGTCCTCCTTCGACACCAGAGCGCGGCAGACAAAACCCGGTTCCGAACGCTCCACCGCGCCCTTTGCGATACACCGCTTAATCAGCGTGTAGGTCGTGTTCATGTTCCATCCGGTCTCCCCGGCTAGAATTTTGACGATTTTGCTTGCCTTCACGGGCTGTTCCCGCCAAATGACGTTCATGACCTTTAATTCCGCGTCCTGTAATTTCTTTTCCATAACCGCTCCTTTCCAGATATCACTACTGCTGTCGTGATATTATGCTACAACTGTCTTGCGCATTTGTCAAGAGGTAGAAATAAATTTTCTGTTTTTAACAATTATTTTCTTTTTGACAGCCTGTCTCCTGTAATTTTTACCTGCAAAAGCGCGGAAGGAACATTCCCTCCGCGCTTTTGACGCTTCATCAGCTTTGACGTAGGTTCGCGTCCGTTGCGGACAGCGATACCAGCGCAACGCTTCCGGCGCGTTCCGCCGGACGATACGTATACTGATAGATTCCGGCGAGGCGTAATGTTGCGGAAGGCCACCACCCCAAATCCTGCGGAATCTCCGCCTGATACGTCAGTTTTCCCGTCTCCGCGTTATAGGAGAACTCTTTCGGTTCGGCGCACAGTCCCCACGCGTTTAACATCGGAAGCGGCAAATTATAAACTTTCCCGTCGTCACAGGCGTGAATCAGCTTCCGAATCGTTCCGTGCGGCCCGCCGCCCAATACGAGATGGATAATCTTCCCGCCGGGAACGCTGATTTCCTCCTTTACAGTATATGTCCCGGAATATTCCTTTTCAATCTCCGCCATATCAGCGTACTGACGATAGGACGCGTCCACGGAAAACGTCTTAAATCTATCGGGGAACGCCGGAAAGCCGCCGAGATTCAACGCCTCCCGCAATGTCTGCAAATTCGGCTTGTTGAAACACATATACGCGTCCAAGGCGCGGTTGGAAATCAGCGCCACGTCCCCACGCGTAAAGCGTCCGGCGTCCGTGCCGTCGAGCAGTCCCAATTTGTCCGCGACAAACTCCGCGTCCGCCGTACTCATCGCGTCGCTATAATACGAATGATTCGCGTAGCCCATCGCCCGCATGAGGAACAACAGATACTGATTCCGCGTGACCGGATTTGTCCCGCTGTACGTCGTTTCGCTCGTCCCTTTCGTCAGACCGTTCGCGTAGGCGTAGCCGATATAAGGCGCGGTCGCAGAGCCGGACGGCGCGTCTTTGAACGGGATTTCCCATTTCCCGGACAACGCTTCCTCTTCCTTTCCCAGCAGACGCACCAGCATAATGACCGCCTGATTTCGCGTCGGAACGCTTTCCAAGTCAAAAACGGGCGTTCCGTCCGACGCCGTAGACGTACCGCGAAACAGTCCCAGCGCGTACAAAGCCTGCGCCGCCTGTTCCGTTTCCCACGCTATGTCCTGCGGATTGCTCGCGGCGGGTGTCTCATTCGTGACCAGTACGCCGGTGTCAGGGCCTTCAAACTCGTCGGCCTTGATAACGCGGGGCTTGTCGGCGTCGGGCGCGTTTGGAAAGCCGATGTCCGCGAGGGACGGCAAAATCAAATCGCCATCTTCCGCTTCCGTCTCCCACGTCGTTTCCGCCTCCGACGCCCCGGCGAAAACGCACAGGCACAGGAACAGCGCAAACAATAAAGTCAGCCGTTTCATCTTCAATTCCTCCTAATCTTTTGCCCATGAGCGGGCGTCATAAACAAATGTCTGTCCGTCCGCCTCAAACGTGACGGTTTCCGTTTTCCTGTCATAGACCACGTTTCCCGGCGGCGTTTCCCCGCTGTAGAGCAAGTATCCGCTTTCGATTCCGAACTCTTTGCCCGTGGGAGCCATGAAAAGTTCGTGAACCGTATCGTAGCCCCGGAAATCGTAATGAACCCGTGTTTCAACTTGTTTGAGTTTCCCGCCAAGGACGGGCATTTCCGCGACCAGTCGAACCGCGCCGTCATTGCCGTTGTCCGATACGGCGAACCCGTCCGGCGATAGAAACCGCGCCGCGTTTGCGCGTTCCATCGCCGCGTTATATTCCGCTTCCAAAACTTCCAGTACGGCGGCAATCGAGCCGTCAGGGTACAACGCCGGAAATTCGCGCAGGATTTCCGTAAAGTCCGCCGTTCCGCCGTACCGGAACACATCGGCAGAGGCGATTTCCCGGCAAAGTTCCGCGGCGGCGGTATCCTCTCCACGCGCCTTCACATCCTCCAGAGACGCGATATAATGCAGAACGGCGTCGGGATTGTTTATGAAACGCTGATGCAGTTCGTCGCCGGAACCTTCCGCCCCGGCTCCGTCCGTATGGAGAAAGTACGCGCCCAGCGCTTCCAGCGACAACGCGGAAAAGTCCGGCATTTCTAGGGACGACAGCATTGCTTCCGTAATGCCGTAATCCGCTGGGTCAATCGAAACAACCGGGAGCGTCGGCTCCGCATTCGTCGCGGACGAACGAACCCCGAAACTGTTTTCGTAAATGTCCAGAAACTTGGATACGAACGCCGTTTCTCCGGCGTCCATCTGCCAGCCGTATTTCAGATAACCGGAATAATCTTCCGTAATGGGCGGCAAATCATGCGCTTCCTGAATCTCCCGGATTGCGTCGGCGTACAGTTCGCGGAACATATTGAACGCCTTGCGCGGGTTTTTGAACACGGCGACGCCGTTTTTGTCCGCGCCGATAGCGAAATCCGCGCTGATTTCCTCAAATGACGCCGCGTCCACGTTCAAACGGATGTTTCCCGTACCGGGAACGTAGTCCCGCACGGCGGGATTGCGCACAGTGGGCGGACTTGTCATAAAGCACACCGCCACGACCGCGCAAACGATAACGGAAACGATAACAATCCAAAAGGCGGGTTTGCGGTAATTGAGAACCGCCTTTACCCTTGTTTTGACGCCCGTTTCCCCGAACG
>JAFSOM010000568.1 GCA_017447005.1 Oscillibacter sp. | reverse complement strand
GAGCGCGAATATCGCTGGTGCGTCCGGGCGGTTGAAGTCTGAACCGTCCGGCTGAAAACTCAACGAAAAGTGAGGAAAAGGCTATGAACCGATTGAAAAAGAGGACGGTTTCCCTCCTGCTGGCGGCGGTCTTGTTTCTGGGGTTATTTCCCCCGGAATCGCTGACCGCGCTGGCGGCTGACGAGAGCATCAAGCTGACCGGGTGCGACTTCACCGGGATGAGCTACCACTCGGAAGCTCTCGGAAACGCGTCCATCCACACCATGGACTTCAATTACGCTGGAGGCATGACTGGCTTCTGTGGCGACCACGGAAAGAAAATGGGGCGTTCCCTCATCGGGCAGACGTGGGGCAACCGGACGGAAATCACCGACCCGACCGTGAAGATGATGCTTGCCTATTACTACGACCATACGCTTGGCAAATTCACCGACGCGGCGGTCGCAAAGGGCGTCAACAACGTCTGGGACGATGATTACGTCTATTCCAAGTGTTTAACGCCCTCAAAGCCCCTATATATCAGGGTTTTGAGGGCGAATTGTTATTGATATGATACTATCGCGTAACTAATAACTGATTGCTGTTGATTGTGACAGATTGAAATTCGGCACAATCAGGCGAGTTTGCGGATACCCTTCACCAAGACGCTGATAGTCTCATGAGTGTAGTGTTCCGTGATGTCGTTTTCCGTGGAATGCCCCATCAGCCATTTCGTGGTAAGAGGGTCAGTCCCCGCGTCGTGAAGGCGCGTCGCAAATGTATGACGGCACCAATGAGGAGTAGCTTCGGCGGCGCCGAGCGCTTCCATCACAGGCGTGAACGCCGACTTCCTGTACCATTGCGCCCGGACAGGTTTGCCGTCTTTGCTGATAATCGTGTCCGTGTTTTTTTCCAGCCAGCAGGAAAGATAGGGAGCGATTTTCGGATGGACGGGAACAATGCGGTTTGTTCCCGCTTTCGTTTTCAGACCGCCCTGCAAATATCCTCCGTACTCCGGATGATAATTGAAGCGGGTCAAGGAGAGAAATTCCGAAATGCGGAATCCGGTATAGCACAGCATCAGTACGGTATCCGCCCACGGAAAACCTTCCTTTGCGAGTTGCTCCAGTTTCGCAATCTGGAAGTCCGTCAAAATTCCCTTCTTCATTTTAGGTTCCACGGACGGAATGTCCAGATACGCGGAGTAGTCCTTCCCCACAATGTCGCGCTCCATCGAATAGGAGTACAGTCCCTTAATGACGGTCACGTCTTTGTTAATCAGGGATTGCGAGGCGTTTTCCTTTTCGTCCATGTCAAGAATGGACTGCCACTCGTCCAGCGTCATGTCCCGCATCTTCCGGTCGGCGAAACGGGAAATGCGCTGATTCCACGCGGCCCTGTATCCGCACACGCCCGACGCGCTGATTTTGGCGTAGGCCCGCGCCGACCACGCTTCATAAACCTGCCCCACCGTCATGTTCATTTGATTGATTGCCGGAGCCAGACCAAGGGCTTTCAGGCGGTTGTGTTCGTCCAAAGCCTCCTGCGCTTCTTTCGCCGTGGCGAAATAGCCGATTGCCTTCTGGACAATTCTCCCGTACTTGTCTTTTTGCGCCACTCGAACTGAGTACGGGCGGCGGCGGTTCCCGGACAACTTCACAATCGTTCCGGTTCCATTGGCACGGCGCATAAAAATTGCTCCTTCCTATTGCGTCGCGCCCTGTTCTGTGCTATACTGCCAAACAGGGCATATGATTTTTCCGTTCGTCTGCCTTATCGCCGTTCCCGTCGTTGCAACCGCACGGGAACGGACTTTTCATTTTAACAACGCTTTCCATTTTTGCCGCCCTCTGTTTCCGGTACGCCGTGACAGAGGACTGCGATTTTATAGGCTTGTCTAAAAACGACATTGTGTCGTTTTTAGAAGTG
>JAFSOM010000567.1 GCA_017447005.1 Oscillibacter sp. | reverse complement strand
TTGCTGATGAATTTAGCTTTCAAAAGCTCTAAAAAGCTACGCTACCGTGATTTTTACGGTAAAACGTAAGGCTTGATAGCAACACTGTGCAAGTAACCATTCTTTTTAATATGACATCAAATCACTCAAACGCGGTCATTCGCACCGTGTTTGAGTGATTAGCTTGTATGCCGCAAAGAGCAAGGCATAAAGAGGAGCGGCAGTTGCAAAACTTTTACTTAGGCGTTGCCCATTTCATGGCGCACATTTTGGAGCGTGAGGTTCTTTCCGTCATTTGTCTCAGGCTTTGAAAAATTCGCCTTGTGAAACGAGGGCGCAATGGATGTTTACTTCAGGAGAACAGTCAATCGCCGTGTTCTCCCGGAGTTTTTTTGGCCTTCTGGCGCAGAGCTTTACGAAAATGGAACGGGGTTGTATGGAACTGCTCATAGAACATACTGCGAAACGCTCTGCCATTTGTAAAGCCATGCTTTGCGGTAATTTCAGTAATGTTCATATCCGTCAAAATCAAGTCGTGAAGAATATGGGAAAGACGGAGTTCGTTCAGATATTCCAGAAACGTCACGCCCATGATTTTCTTGAAGAAACGGCAAAAGTAGTTGGGCTGTAACATGGCGACGCGTGAAATGGTTTCAATGGAAATATTGTCGGTATAGTGGAGGGCGGCGTAGTCTAAAACTGAGGACAGACGTTTCAGAGCTTCGCTTTTCTGGGAGAAATTCGCATGGACAACCCGTATGCTGTAATCGCGGCACAGACGGTACAGCAAGTCAAAGAGCAGGCTGTTAAAGCGCAGGATATATCCTTCCGGGCGCGTGTCATTGAGATTTTGCATCGCTTCCAGCGTCTCTTTGAGCGAATCCAGCGATGTTCCTTGGAGCGCGGCTCCGGCATCCAAATTGAAACGCCGCTGGCGGATGTCAGGCACTACCGTCTCCAAAAACTTCACGGGCATTTGAAACACAATCGCCGTATTGGGAGAGGCGCATTTTGTCGAGTGAATGACATTCGGGTTGACGAGAACGCATTGACCGGGCTGGAGCGTCCGTTTGGAGTTTTCAATAGTAAAATCGAGCGTTCCCTTTTGGAGATAGACAATCTCAAGGGCTTCGTGCCAGTGCGGGGGAACGTAACTGCCGGGGTCAACCGACGTATAGAAGCGAACCTGCGTGGCCGAGTGGACGGAAATTGTCTCATAGTTGGATTGGGAATGGGGCAACTGCATAAAGACGGCCTCCTTACGGGACAGGAATATTGCCCTCTATCATAGCGCATTTTTTTGGTATTTTCAAGAAAAGATAATATCAGCACAAAAATTGGTCAATATATTATCTTTTCATGGAGTGAATAAGATAGTATAATCCGGGACAGTTAAATTCCTTGCGCAGGGAATCAAGCGAATGTTTCAGCCACTTTTGCCGGAAATTTCTCCGCGAGACGCGGAAAGGAAAAAGAAAGTGAGGAGCAAGAATGGAACAAACTACGGAGCGGAAGGAAGGACTGACTCTGCGTAAAATCGTCGAGCGGTTCTCCTACGGTTGCGGCGACTTCGGCTGCAACATCATCTACACCGCTATGTCCGCATTCCTGATGTTCTACTACTCGGACTACGCGGGCGTGAACACCTTCGCTGTCGGCACCATCATGCTGATTTCCCGTGTGTTTGACGGCATCAGCGACATCATCATGGGCGTCATCGTAGACCGCACCAAGTCCCGTTTCGGCAAGGCCCGTCCGTGGCTTCTGCGGATGTGCGTCCCCTTCGCCATTTCCGGCATCCTGCTGTTCTCCGTCCCTGCCGGACTGAGCGATTCCGCAAAACTCGTGTACGTGTTCATCACCTACAACCTGACTTCCACGGTTATCTACACGGCAATCAATGTTCCCTATTCTTCCCTGAACGCGCTGATGACGCAAGACCCTTATGAGCGTTCCGTCCTGAGCATTTTCCGTAACGTGCTTGCGACCTGCGGCACTCTGCTTATCAACCTTGTGACGCTTCCCCTTGTGGAGTTCTTTGGCAACAACGCTTCCGCGTGGACGAAAACCTTCTTTGTCCTCGGCTTCCTCGCTATCGCCGCGTTCCTTATCAACTTCTTCGGAACGAAAGAGCGCGTCAAACCCGCCGCCGCTGGAGAAGGCGGACAGGTCGCGGACGTGCCTGTCGCGGAGGGAATCAAGAGCCTGTTCCGCAACAAGTATTGGATTATGATGACCTGCGTTCTGGCTCTGTTCTTCCTGTACTACGCGATTAACGGCGGCTCTACTGTCTACTACGCCAAGACCGTTCTGGGCGATGCCAATCTGGTGGGAACTGTCAACGGCATTTACAACGCCATTCAGATTATCAGTATGTTCCTGATTGCGAAACTGGTCAAGAAGTACGGCAAGCGGAACGTGTTCTCCCTTGGCCTGATTCTTGCGGCGGTCGGAATGCTGATTCTGGAATTTGGCGGCGGCTCCATGCCCATTATCGTTATCACAAGCCTGATTCGCGGCGTAGGCAACGCCTGCTGCGGCGCGACCATGTGGGCGATGGTTTCCGATACGATTGACTACGGCGAGTGGAAAACGGGCAACCGCACCGAGGGACTTGTCAACAGCGCGTGCAGTTTCGGTTATAAAATCGGCAACGGCCTTGGCTCCGCCCTGTTGGGTTTGATTCTGGACGTGAGCGGCTATGTGGGCGACGCCGAAACGCAAATCGCCTCCGCTGTGACGGGCGTCCGCGTCTGCTTCATCTGGATTCCTATCGGACTGTTCGCCGCCTGCTTCCTTATCCTGCGCTTCTACAATCTGGACAATGAGTTCTCCGGCATTATCGCCGACCTTCAAAAACGCGCCGAAAAAGCGTGACAATCAGGGTATCGTGTGATATTCTCATAAGCGTCCGTAAAGGGTTCGCCGGGAATAGACGCGCATTCCTTCCCGGCGAACCGCAAATCCGCGAAACGATTGGAGGAACGTATGATTCAAAACCCGATTCTGCCCGGTTTCAATCCTGACCCCTGCATTTGCCGCAAAGGGGAGGACTTCTACATCGCCGTCTCGTCATTCGAGTGGTTCCCCGGCATTCCTATCTACCATTCCAAGGACATGAAACACTGGGAACTCTACTCCCACGCATTGCAAAACGCGGATGACCCCGACTTGAAGAAACTGCCGTCCGCGAAAGGCATTTGGGCGCCCTGCCTGACCTACTGCGAAGCGGATGACCTGTTCTACGTGGTCTACGGCGTAATGAACTCCATGAACGCCCGCTATTTCGACGTTGACAACTTTCTCATCACGGCGAAAGACCCGAAAGGCCCTTGGAGCGAACCCGTCTATCTGCATTCCACTGGCTTTGACGCGTCCCTGTTCCACGACGACGACGGCAAAAAGTATGTGGTGGCGCTGGAATGGGAAACCCGGACGGAGTACGAAAAGCCCGGCCCCATCAGCATTATGGAATACGACCCCAAACAAAAAAAGGTCTTGGGGATGCCGAAACGCTTCTGGCGCGGCGGCACGGACAGAGGCTGTATTGAAGCGCCCCACCTTACGAAACGCGGAGATTACTACTATATCATGTGCGCCGAAGGCGGCACCGGATATTATCACAGCGTCACCGTGGGACGTTCCAAAAACGTATGGGGGCCTTACGAGCCTGACCCCTGCAACCCCATTCTTACGTCCAGCCCGGAAAACCATAACGAGCGGCACGACTGGGACCACCTCAAACCGCATTATTACAACCCGGAAAGCAAACTGCAAAAATCCGGTCACGCAAGTTATGTTGACCTTCCCAACGGCGAAACATGGATGGTATTCCACTGTTCCCGCCCCTTCCTCCCGGAACTGCGCTGTACCCTCGGACGCGAAACCGCCATTGAACGGATGAAATGGACGGATGACGGATGGTTGCGCACGGAGAACGGCGGCAATCTGGCGCGGGAATTTGTGGAGGAAAGCGCGTTGCCCGAAAAGCCGCTTGCGAAAATCAACGCCTTTGACGGTTTCGATTCCCCGCAACTTGCGCTGGGATGGTACGCGCCCCGCATTGCCCCCGCTTCCTTTGTGGACTTGACTTCCCGTCCCGGCTGGGCGCGTCTGCGCGGACAGGAATCCGGCTGTTCTCAGAACAAAGCCAGCATTCTGGCGAGAAAACTGACCAGCGTACAGGCCACGGCTACCACAAAGCTGGACTTTACGCCGTTAAGCTATCAGCACACAGCCGGACTGATTCTCTACTATGACAACATGAATTTCCTGTATCTCTACAAGTATTTCAGCGAAACGCTCAACCGGAGCGCGATTGCCGTCATGAGCTTGGAGAACGGGACGAAAACGGAATTTCACGACACGCGCACTCCTGTGGAGGACGGACAGGAAATCTGGATGAGGGTTATCATCAATGGACGCGCCTCCCAATTCCAATGGTCGTTGAACGGAGCGAACTGGGCGGATATTGGCCCCGCGTTCGACACCAGCAAACTTTCCGACGAGTATTCCGACTTCGGCGAATTTACCGGAACCTTTGTCGGGATTGCCTGCGGCGACCGCATGACGCACAGCCGCACGGCGGATTTTGACTTCTTCGATTATCAGTCCCGCGAGGACGCGGACGTAAAATAAGCCTACTCTCTCCCTCCTTTCTATGGGCGGATTCCGTCGCCGCTAACGGAACGGAATCCGCCCGCAATGTAAGTGACGAAAAAGGAGATTCTATGCTTTATATTGGAATAGACCTCGGCACATCTGCGGTCAAACTGCTGTTGATGGACGGCGGCGGGAAAATTCACAAGATTGTTTCCCGTGAATATCCCATTTCGTTTCCGCATCCGGGCTGGTCGGAACAGAACCCGGAGGACTGGCTCCGCGAAACTGTCGAGGGTATCCGGGAACTGACGGCGGACTGCGACAAGTCGCAAATCGGCGGCATTGGCTGTGGCGGACAAATGCACGGGCTTGTCGCGCTGGATAAGGACAATCGCGTAATCCGTCCGGCAATTCTCTGGAACGACGGACGCACGGCGGAAGAAACGGATTGGCTCAATACGGTTGTCGGAAAGGAAACGCTGTCGCAATATACCGCCAATATCGCTTTTGCCGGGTTCACCGCGCCGAAACTCCTCTGGATGCGCAAGCATGAGCCGGAACTGTTCGCAAAGATTGACAAAATCATGCTCCCCAAGGACTACCTCAACTATATGCTGACGGGCATTCACTGCACGGACGTTTCCGACGCTTCCGGGATGTTGCTCTTTGACGTGAAACATAAAGCATGGAGCGCGGAAATGCTGAAAATCTGCGGTCTGAAGGAATCGCAGATGGCGCGGATTTTCGAGAGTTATGAAGCTGTCGGGACGCTAAAGCCGGATATGGCGGCGGCTTTGGGACTGCCGGAAACGGTAAAAGTCTGCGCGGGGGCTGGCGACAACGCCGCCGCCGCTGTCGGGACGGGGACTGTCGGCGACGGAGCCTGTAATATCAGCCTCGGCACGTCGGGGACGGTCTTTATCGCAAGCCGCTCTTTCGGCGTTGACCCCAACAACGCTTTGCACTCCTTCGCCCACGCGGACGGCGGCTATCATCTCATGGGCTGTATGCTGTCGGCGGCGTCCTGTAACAAGTGGTGGATGGAAGAAATTATCGGCATGGGCGAATACGCAAGGGAACAGGCGGCAATCACGGAGGATAAGTTAGGCCGGAACCATGTCTTTTTCCTGCCTTACCTGATGGGCGAACGCTCCCCGATTAACGACACGAACGCTCGCGGGACGTTCATCGGCCTTAGCATGGATAACGCCCGCGCCGACATGACCCAAGCCGTTTTAGAAGGCGTGGCGTTCGCCGTCCGGGATTCGCTGGAAGTGGCGCGTTCGCTGGGACTGGACATTCGCAAAAGTCGCATCTGCGGCGGCGGGGCGAAAAGTCCGCTGTGGCGAAACATCATCGCCAACGTGTGCAATCTGGAACTGGAGCGCATCGAATCGGAGGAAGGGCCGGGTTACGGCGGCGCGATACTGGCGGCGGTAGCCTGCGGCGAATTTCCAAGCGTCCGGGCAGCGACGGAAAAACTGGTGAAAGTCACGGAAACCGTCGCGCCGGAACCGGAACTGACGGCGCGTTATGAGAAACGCTATCAGAAATTCCGCCGGATTTATCCGACGCTGAAAGAACTCTTTCCCACGCTACACGACTGACAGGAGGCGCGTATGAAAATTGAATCGGTCTATGACCCCGCTTTCGCGTCCTACGGAAAAATTCTGCGGGGTTACGACACGCGGGAACTGCTGGACACGCTGGAACGCGTGACGCCGTTGCCGGACGGTACGGAGTACGTCCCGTCGCAACCGGAATTGGAAGCGTTACCCATCGCGGCGCAAATCTCCGCCAACGCCTATGGCGGAATGCCCGTACAACTCGGCTGGTGCAACGGACACAATACGAAACTGAACTGTCTGGAATACCACCGCGACAGCGAACTGAACTGCGGAACGACGGATTTCGTCCTGTTGCTGGCGAAGGCGGACGACATCCAAAACGGGCGTCTGGATACGTCGAAGGCGCGGGCGTTCCGCGTCCCCGCCGGGGCGCTTGTGGAGGTATACGCGACGAGTCTGCATTACGCGCCCTGCAACGGAAAACCGGGAGAGGGTTTCCGGGTACTGGTGGCGCTTCCGAAAGGGACGAATACGCCGAAACCGGACATCACGCCATTGAATGACGAGGACAAAATGCTATGGGCCTGTAACAAGTGGCTGTTGGCCCATGCGGACAGCGCCGAAGCCGCGCAGGGCGCGGCGGTTCTGCTGGACGGCGTGAACATTGATATTGCCGCCGATTTGTGAGAGCAATGGGAAATGAGGAGGAAATCATATGCTGACGAACATTCCGAAAGTAAAGCTGGGGATTATCGCCGTATCCCGCGACTGCTTCATTATCTCGCTGTCGGAGCGCCGCCGCGCCGCGATTGTGGCGGCGTGTCAGGCGAAAGGAACCGAGATTTACGAGTGTAAAACCACGGTTGAGAACGAGATGGATATGCTCAAAGCCGTGGAGGATGCGAAAGCCGCCGGGTGCAACGCGCTGACGGTCTTTCTGGGCAATTTCGGCCCCGAAACCCCGGAAACGCTGATTGCGAAATGCTTTGACGGCCCCTGTATGTTTGTAGCCGCCGCAGAGGAGAGTGGAGATGACCTGATTAACGGGCGCGGAGACGCCTATTGCGGTATGCTCAACTGCTCCTATAATCTGGGAATGCGCCATTTGAAAGGCTACATCCCCGAATATCCCGTGGGAACGGCTGAGGAAGTCGCGGATATGATTGGGGAGTTTATTCCGATTGCCCGCGCCCTGATTGGCCTGTCCAATCTGAAAATCATCACGTTCGGCCCGCGCCCGCAGGACTTTTTCGCCTGCAACGCGCCGATTAAGGGCTTGTACGAAATCGGCGTGGAGATTGTGGAAAACAGCGTGGTGGTTTTGCTTGTGTCTTACAAAGCCCACGCCGACGACTCCCGGATTCCCGACGTAATCGCCGACATGGAAAAGGAAATGGGCGAGGGGCGTTACTATCCCGACATGAGCCGCCGCATGGCGCAGTTTGAATTGACGCTTCTGGATTGGGCCGAACAGCATAAAGGTTCCCGGAAATACGTGGCGCTCGCCGATAAGTGCTGGCCAGCGTTCCCGGAGGCGTTCGGATTTGAGCCGTGCTATGTCAACTCCCGTCTGGTCAGCCGGGGCATTCCCGTGTCCTGCGAGGTGGACATTTACGGCGCGTTGTCCGAGTATATCGGGATGTGCGTTTCCGGCGACACCGTGACATTGCTGGACATCAACAACTCCGTCCCCGCCGACCTCTATAAACAGGACATTGAGGGCAAGTTCCCGTATAAGTTGACGGATACTTTTATGGGGTTTCATTGCGGCAACACGCCGGAGTGCAAGCTGTGCGCTGACAGGGCGGTAAAATACCAGTTGATTCAGCACCGCCTGTTGGAACCCAAGGATAGCGAGCCGGACTTCACTCGCGGCACACTGGAGGGCGACATTGCCGCAAGCGACATCACTTTCTATCGTCTCCAGTGCGACAGCGACGGCGTATTGCGTTCCTATATCGCGCAAGGCGAAGTTCTGCCTGTGCGGACGCGCAGTTTCGGGGGTATCGGCGTGTTCGCTATCCCGGAAATGGGACGCTTCTACCGTCATGTGCTGATTCAGAAACGGTATCCCCACCACGGGGCCGTGGCGTTTGGCCATTACGGAAAGGCGCTCTTTGAGGTCATGAAACTGCTGGGCGTACAGGACATCGCCTATAATCAACCCAAATCCCTGCCCTATCCCACGGAAAATCCCTTTATTTCCTAATCCATGCCTCTGCCACTACTCCATTCTGTGATATGCCCTTCAAAGAGCATAAGAATGGCGCATCTGTGTGGGCATATCCACAAGCAAGGACTTCACGACAGAAAAGGGCGATAGCAACAGGCCGCTACATGGATTTGCGAACAATCGCTATCAATCCGCGAATATTTCAGAAAAAGCGTCAGCCGTTTAACGAACGACCGACGCTTTTTCGTTCCCCCGCGCAGATTATTTTTTCCGTTTTTTTCGACGCTTTCCCTCACTGCGCCGCTGTTGACGCTCATTTTCCCGCTTCGCCATATGCGCGACGCGGGAAATAAATTCCTCCGGCGTGGGTTGCGTCCCATCGGGAGCAACTTCCCCCCACAGCTTGCGGGCCTTGGGGTCTTGGGTGGCAAACGCCTGACCAATGGCCTGTTCCATTTCGGCGCGAACATCTTCCGGCGAAACGCCGTGCCTCTTGGCAATCTCCCTGATAATGTCACGTCCCATCAGAATCACTCCATAAGAATATTAGTCATCCTAATAGGATTATACTAGCGCGTTTTCCTTGCCGTTGCAAGATGAAATTCGCCGGAGCGCGACAAAGGGAGAACCGAAACCTCGGTTCTCCCCTCAGTCCGTTATCATGGCCCGCACCGCTTTGAGAATCTTCCTCTGCAATTCCGGCTCCTGCCGCGACAAGAGTTCCGAGAGTTCGCTTACGGCCCCCAGCGTCGAGCGGTCTACCACGTCTTGCAGAAGCGCGTCTGCCGATACTTCCAACTCATTGGCGATGAGGATAAGCGTTTCAAGGCTTGGCGGCTTGACGCCGCGTTCCAGTGCGCTGATGTGCGGCGTACTCAAATCAAGGACTGCCGCCAGTTTCTCCTGCGTCAGGCGCTTGGCTTTCCTCGCGACCTTTATCCGCGCCCCCACAGCTTGCCAGTCCATCTGTAACACCTCCTTATAGAGCGAATAACGCTCCATAAGGTTTAGTATAGCGGCGGGAGGGCGTAGGAATCCAGAATCTATTATACTGATATTCATTCTAAAAGAACGAGTTTAGAGACAAACGTCACAGCGACGCCCCGCACGGGGCAAACAAAAAAGTCACTTTGTTGAAAGTGACCCGTTTTACAGGAACGTATACCATGTGGTATCTCAACCGCGTGGATTCCGTCAAAGCGTTGGCGAAACTTCTGAAAGAGGACAGACCGGACAATCCGTTTCGGGAATACGAAGTTATCATAGCGGCGGGCGACGGCAGGGAAAGCGACAATGACGACGCCGCGAACGCGAAAGCGTTCGACCGCGTGAAGGCCGCGATTGCGAAACATGACAAAACGATTACGCTGACCGTGGGACAGCTTACCGTAGGCGTGACGATACCGGAATGGAGCGGCGTTTTAATGCTGTGCAATATGCAAAGCCCGTCCTCTTATATGCAGGCGGCGTTCCGTTCGCAGAATCCGTGTACGCTGACCAGTGACGGACAGCGTTTCCGTAAAGAGAACGCGTACCTGTTTGACTTTGACCCGGCGCGGACGCTGATTATTTTTGACGAGTTCGCTAATAACCTTTCGTCGGAAACAGCGGGCGGGCGCGGAACCGGAGAGGACAGGGAACGCAATATCCGGCGTCTGCTGAATTTCTTTCCCGTCATCGGCGAGGATGACGAGGGGAAGATGGTGGAACTGGACGCGAAAGCGGTATTGTCCATTCCGCGCAAGCTGAAAAGTCAGGAAGTCGTGCGTCACGGATTCATGAGCAATTTCCTGTTTCAGAATATCTCCAATATTTTTGGCGCGCCGTCCGCTGTGCAGGAGATTATTCAAAAGCTGACGCCCGCGCAGGAGGACCCGAAGAAAAACAAGCGCGACAGCGTGGAGAAAATCGGGGAAGTCTCCGTGGACGATAACGGCGAAGCGGACGTTTCCAAGGAAATCGTAATCGGACGGACACAAGAATTGTTCGGCCCGAAAGTCTATGAGACTATGCGGCGGGATGTAACGAAAGCGGTGGAAGCTGTTAGCGGCGGGACGGAAGAAGAAACGAAGCGTCAGATACGCGGCGTGATGGACGCGGTGAAACGCACGGTACAGGAAAACGTAGTCGCCCCGGCAGTTAATAATTACGACGTGAAGAAAAGCGTCAAGGCCAAGATGGAGCGTGACACGGAGCGCGAGATTGAAAAGAAACTTACCGTTATTCAGGACGATTATATGCAACAGTCCGCTGTGGCGAAAGCGGAACTGGAACGGGCGCAGGCGGTAGCCGTTACGCATGAGGAAGTCAAAGCCGCGCAGTCGGCGTATCAGGAAACCATGCGGGACGCAATGCGGGCGTTGGCGACCGCCGTCGAAACGGAAGTCAAGCGTACCATTGAGGAAAAGCCCGCCGAACTGCTGGAGCAGTTGGAGCGTCATGAAGCGGAGGAAAAGAAACGCGGCGTTGAAGAAGGTGTTCGCGCCCATCTCCGGGGATTCGCCCGGACGATTCCGAGTTTCCTTATGGCTTACGGCAATGACGGCGTGACGCTTGCCAACTTTGACCGCCATATCGAAAAGGAAGTCTTTTGGGAAGTGACCGGAATCACGCTTGACGATTTCCGCTTTCTGCGTGACGGCGGCGATTATACGGACAGCGAAACCGGAGAGGTTCGCCATTTTGCCGGACATCTTTTTGATGAGGTCGTATTCAACGAT